>JAPYPM010000068.1 GCA_029937635.1 Nitrospinaceae bacterium | reverse complement strand
TTTAAAGAAGTAAAAGCGTTGAGACAGTAACCTAAACCAGAATTTTGCATCAGCAAAACTGGCAGCTTCCCTGCAAGGTAGGCACCTGCACAAAGTCCTACAGCAGCATCTTCTCTCACTGCTGGGAAATAAGGTGTTTCGGGAGCATCATCAATAATCTGAATCAATCCAGAAAGAAGGGAGCAAGGAACACCTGCGTAAAAATCAAATCCCTTTTTCGAAAGGAGCTCTAAAAAAACTTTAGAAGATAACATGTATAGTTTTTAAGAGTTTACCAGGTTTCAACATTGCGTTCTCCGCCGAATGTTTTTTGTAATTCATGAATTCGTTTAACATATTCTTTAACACCGTCAAGACCTTTAAATTCAACTCCTAAATCGAGGGCTGCCTGATTAGACATGGGTTTACCCTCTTCACCCATAACACCCTCAACTTCTCCAAATGAGTCAACTGCTTCACAAATCATTCTACCTAAATCTAGATTATGAATATGGTCATCAATTAAATGATAAATTTTCCCCGAGGCTTCACTATTGCCTAAAACTTTTGTAATTGCCTGACACACAGCATCTATAGAGACATATTTAGTGCTCCCCTTGACATCAATATTATAGTTAGTAGATAGGAAGTCTACCGTTTCAAACCATTCAGATTTGGGGAGATCTGGGCGTACGCCATAAATTGTGACCGGACGGAGAATGGTGATATCAAAGGCACGGTTTCGCGCGTAAAAAAAGCAAAAGGATTCAATGGATGACTTTATTGCGCCATAAAGTGAACTAGGTTGAACCGGGTGCGACTCATCAAGTGGTTTTGAAGTGTCAACTGAGGGTTGAATCGTTCCAAATACTGAGCAGGCACTCATAAAAATTACTTGTTTTACTTTCGCCATTTTTGCCGCTTGAAGAAGGTCGTAGGAGCCATTCACATTTACTGTGACATATTCATCCTCGGTCTTAGCAGGACCAGGGAAATGAGCTAGATGGATTAGTATTTCTGATCCTTCTACTAATCGCTGAAGAGATTCTTTGTCCTCAAGACCTCCAATAACGTAATCAACATCCTCATAAGTTTTCAGATGATCTACGATACTATCTTCTCGAATAAGTGCTTTAATGTCATTCTTACTTCCGTCTGAATTAGGAGACGATAATAATTTAACTAAATGGGACCCGACTAAGCCGGTTACTCCGGTGATAGAGATTTTCATGTTTCAAACTCCAATATCAATGTGCGCGGAACTGAGAAAATTTTTAACTCAAGATATCCACGGAATGTTTAAAAATTATAAAATATCCTTCGATTCAGAATCTCGGCATTTAAAGCAGTAAAAATTGATAGATGTTTTCCTTATGGTTAAATTAAAGCAAATAGCCTGAGTTTAGGTCAAATTAAAACTATAGTATTTATATAGTAACTGAAAAAGGAATGCAGAGATTATGAATAGCAGTTATACCTTTAGTCAATAGATTTTTTTAGGTTTTTTTGAGAACGATTTTTGAGAAGTCGGCAATGTTAGAAAATAAAAGAGAGATATGCTTTAACAAACGAAGTCGGTTTTTCCTAAGATCGTCTTCCTTGGTCATGACCATCGTGTGTTCAAAAAATTCATCCACAGTTTTTTTGATCTCTACAATTTTCTCAAGAGCTTGGGAGAATTGTTTTTTCCTTAGATGATTTTCTGCGGGTTCTTTAATACGTCTATATTCATCGTAAAGTTTTTTTTCCGAAGGTTCATTAAATAATGACGTCTGGATATCACCATCAGACTCCTCATTTAAGATGCTAACTACCCTACGAAAAGTTATAGCAAGGTGTTCAAAATAAGGTTGCTTTTTTAAATCGGACAAAGCAATCACCTTTTGTCTAATGTCTAACAGAGAATCTATGTTTACAGATAGCACGGCGTCGACAGCATCGTAAGGGTACTTTTCACTAATTAAAATAGTTTTGTATCGTTGCGAGAATAATGCATGAGTATGCATGCGAATTTCATCAGAAGTTAGTGTTATCTTATCCTTAAGTAGATTTGTGCCTTTTTGGATTAGCGCATCTAGTGAAACTTGCCAATTTTGATTGAGTATGATTTGAATGATCCCGAGAGAATGTCTTCTTAGACCATAAGGATCTTCTGATCCAGACGGAAGAAGTCCCACACCTATACAACCAAGAATAGTGTCTAACTTATCCGCTATAGAAACAACAGATCCTATCGAGCTCGAGGGAGGTGAGTCTCCGGAAAAAGCTGGTCGGTAATGTTCCTTGATGGCTAGGCTGACTTCAGAGTCTTCTCCGGAGTGATCAGCGTAATAACCACCCATCACTCCCTGTAGTTCAGGAAATTCATATACCATTTGAGTAACTAAGTCTGCCTTGCAAAGCCAAGCGGCACGAGAAGTTTGTTTGGTTTTCTCTGGACAAACGGCAGCTGCTAAAAACTCGGAAAGGGCAACGATACGATTTACCTTTTCATATGAAGTACCGAGAGTTTTTTGAAAGGTCACTTCTTTTAAAAAATAAACGAAGTCTTCTAATTTTTTTTTTCGATCTTCGTCAAAAAAGAACCGGGCATCTTCAAGTCGAGCTCGAAGAACCCGTTCATTTCCATGAAGAATTTCGTTACCAGGTCCGGGCTTTACATTGCTAATAGTGATAAAATATGGCAACAAGCCGCCATTCTTGTTTTCTAAGGGGAAATATTTTTGATGTTGTTTCATGGTGGTAATAAGTAGTTCGCGAGGTAGTTCAAGAAACTTTTTTTCGAAACCCCCTCTGACTGCGAAAGGATATTCAACTAAGTAGTTAACCTCTTCGAGCAATTCTTGGTCTAGTACTACGATACCGTTTACTTCACCGGCAAGCGAAGAGACTTGATCAAGTATAGATTTTTTTCTAACTACTGGGTCTATCATGATAAAATGTTCTTCACACGATTTTAAATAATCGCCAATTCCGCTTACTTTAAAAAAAATAGGACTCATAAATCTGTGCCCACGTGAAGTGTCAGAACAGGGAATTTCTTCATAGCTAAAATCCAGAGATTTTGATCCAAAGAGTGCAACAATCCAGTGGATGGGCCTAACAAACGAGGTGTCTCGGCTTCCCCAGCGCATTTTTTTTGGGAAAGGTATATTCCTAATAAGGTTCGGGAAAAAATTATTTAGAATATTTTCAGTGGGTTGTCCTGTTTTTTCTATACGCGCGCACACTACTTCTCCCTTGGATGTTTTTTCAATAGTGAGTTGAGATGGGTCTATGCCCTTTCCTCGGGCAAATCCTAGGGCCGATTTTGTAGGGTTTCCCCCTTCATCGTAGGCTAATTTAACATTGGGGCCGAAGTGGGTTTCTACAATATCGTCTTGTTGAGAGCTAACTTCGTTAAGTAAAATTACAAGGCGTCGAGGAGATCCGGCAACTCTAGGCTCGCTGGCTTGAATTCTATTATTTTTTAAAAAAGATGACATCTCTTCTTTAAGATGATCTAAAGCCAGGCTCATGAACCGAGAAGGGATTTCTTCTGCACCAATTTCTAAAAATAGTTCTGGCATGATCTAGAAAAGCCTATTAATTGAAAAAACTAAAGAAGACTACATTAAAATTAAGCTTAGAGTAAGTTATATGCCAAGCATAAGGGCATGATAATAGTTGAAGTTACTTTTTTATCAAGAAAAAAACAGAATCAAATTGTCTTGTATTCAAGAGATAGAGTGATGAAAATATAAATCAGGTGTGATTTTTTTTTAGTAAAGGATAGTCCATTTCCTTGCGTTGGCAGACGTATTCTTGAGCGCAGAGGCGGGCAAGTTTTCTGACTCGTCCTATGTATCCTGTGCGTTCCGTGACACTAATGGCACCTCTAGCATCGAGCTGGTTGAATGCGTGAGAACACTTTAGCGTGAAATCATAAGCAGGTAAAACGAGGTTTTGCTCTAAAAGTTCAGTTGCCTCAGCTTCGTACATTTCAAACCATACAAGGAACCGCTCTTTGTTTGCGACTTCAAAATTAAAACGGGAAAACTGTTTTTCAGTTTCTAGGTGAACATCTCCATACTTTAGAGTGTCATTCCATTGAAGGTCATATACATTGTCGATATTTTGCAGATACATAGCGATACGTTCTAAACCGTAAGTTAATTCCACAGTGATAGGTGAAAGATCGATTCCACCTACTTGTTGAAAATACGTAAATTGTGTAATTTCCATACCGTTTAACCATACCTCCCACCCTAATCCCCAAGCTCCTAGTGTGGGAGACTCCCAGTCATCTTCTACAAATCGAATATCATGTTTTTTAGGGTCAATTCCCAATGCAATAAGACTATTTAGATAGAGCTCTTGGGCATCATCAGGGGACGGTTTAAGAATTACTTGAAATTGATAATAATGTTGTAGGCGGTTAGGGTTTTTCCCATAACGTCCGTCTGTAGGGCGTCGAGAAGGTTCTGCATACGCTGCGCTGTAGGGTTCGGGTCCAAGGACTCTAAAGAAAGTGGCAGGGTTAAATGTTCCAGCCCCAACCTCAATATCATAAGATTGATGAATAACGCATCCGCGTGACGACCAATAGTTTTGCAATGACATGAAAACATCTTGAAAATTCATAACCGCCTGTTTATCAAACACTTTGATAAAAGTCAACTCAACTGCTGTTGCATGGAAAATTGTACAATTAATTTTGTATAAATATATCTTTACGGAAAAAACTTTTATAAAATTGTTGTCACCTTATATCCCTAGCGAAGCCACTTGTTTTTTTATAAGCTAAAATGCCACTAATCTTTTATGGAGCTTCACTATGCATAGTGTTTATCGTACTGCATCCGTAGAAGATGTGTTCCGGATAGTTGATTATTGCAGTAGTTATACTATAAAAAATGGCGGATTGTTTGAGGTTTACCCCGATCCAGGAGCAAATTTATTCATGGTTATTGTCAATTCATGTTCTGGGTTGGACCCAAATCATCGGTTCCGACCGTTAGGGGCATTTTATTGTAACTATGCAGGTCCGGGAGTAATAACAATTGAGGAAGAAGACCCTCATTTTGATGGAGTTGAATCCCGCGATAGGCATGTAAATGCGATAAAGCAGGTTATTGATATTCTGCTCAAAGAAGGCTTTCCTGGTGTTAAAATTAGTTTTAAGGAATTGCCAGCTTTAAAATTCTAAATAAAAAACTCTTGAGAGCGCGAGTGAGTTAAAAAACTTTGAGGAACTTTAAGCGAGGTTACTACCGACCGATAGCCACTTCGATCAACTGATTGTGGTGTAAAAAAATTACATAATTAGAATGAATGGATTCTACTAATGTATCTCGGAATGCTTCGCCTTCTCGTAATTTTAAATTAGTATTGTTTTCTGTGGTTACAATAATGTGGTTAGATGAACTTCCGTTATAAAAAAAAATGATTCCCTTGATTTTAATGCCTGGGATATGGTCGCTTTGTATGGAAAGACCTGCTATGGATTTTTTTTTTGTAATATTAGCTTTTGGTCTAATAAGATTTTCGACTTTTGGGATATCAGGAGAAGTATTGACCGGGATAGCCTCATCGGATAGTAGTTTAGTAAATGATTTGGAGAGTAATTTGTTTTTAGGGTTTGAGGCTGTTTCGTTGCTTGAAATTGCCGCCATAGGAATTCCTTCAAAGGTTTGAGGTGTAAGCGAGTCTTGAGGTTTGATAATTTGTTGTATAGACTTTTTCTTGGGAGAATATTTTTTAGAAGTCGACACTTCGTAGTTTGGTAACGAGCGATAAAAAGTAACTCCCACCGCGATTAAAAAAATGGCCGCGATCCCTATTAGTAGAAAAAATTTCCACCGACCAGATCCTATGAATTTTGGATAAGAGGAGTCTTCTTTAAGGAGCATTTGCTCCAGATCAAGTTTCTGGTTAAGGAGACTCTTCTCTTCTTCAAGTTTTCTTAGGGTTTTAAGAATGGTGCTCATTGATTAATAAGCTTTGGTGTTTGGTAAATACTTGACAGACTGTACAACATGATCTTACTTTCTGTGCCAAACTGGCCATTATCTTTAATGCGATGTTTGCGTTGGAATTTGGCTACTGATAATTCGGTATTGGGACCATAAGAAGGTGCTTCCCTTCCTTTAAAAAATCCAAGCAAACGAAGGTTTTTTTGTAACCAGATAGCTTGCCTCCCTTTAAAACCTGTTCCAAAACGTTTTGGCAAGCTTTCAAAGTCTTTCCATAAAATAATGGCTTTATGTGTCCACATAAGGTCAATTACTTTAAGGGGCATTTCAATCCTGTCCACCGAGCCAAATATTCCGCTCTTTCCTTTTATAGAAACTAGCGAAAGGTATTTTGTTCCTTGAGCGTTAGGAAGGGCAATCTCTAGAATTGCTGGGTAATTCAAAACAGCAAGTTTGTTAAAGGTTGCATTTAAATCATATGCTAAAAGTTTCTGTTCCTCGTTAATAGATTTTAAGAGAGATTCTCCCTTATTTTGATAATAGGCTATGTCAATATTCCATTTTTTTAGAATCCAATTGGTTGCTTCCAATCGACTTTCGTTGAGAGATAAACTTGCTAGGTAGGTTACCAGTTTATCCTGTTGGGAAATGATCAGCGGTTTGGTGTTAGGGATACGACGGGCCTTTGAGAGCGCAGTTTCAAGAGGGCTATCTTGAGTGCTAGCCTCGTTGCCAGACATTACGGGTTCTAGTTTTTTTAGTGCTGAAGTCCCAGCTTGAGGTAGCTCGATAATAGGTGTCCTGAACTTTGATGAAATATGGCTGTTAGGAATGATAGGATTTTCTTGAATTAACAAACTAATATCTTTTTCATCTTGATTTTTTTTATTGAAATCTGGAAGCGTAAAATAATTAGCGCCAAATAAAATGATGCTCAGAGCTAGCAACCTCGGGAGAATAGTTTTCCATAAAGTGCCTATCCAGGTTGGAAGTGGCGTGAGCCCTCCAATATCCTTCACTGCTGGGCGCACAATCTTTGGAGTGATTTTTTTGGTATTCATTGTATATGCGATAAGCAGCGAGCGGTCAGCTAGGACGTTGATCATGCGTGGAATTCCGTGGGAGTACTTATAAATTAGTTCGACCGCAGAACGCGCAAATTGAACTTTGCCTTTGCCTAACGCTACATTAATTCTATGTTGGATGTAACCTCTTGTTTCGTCGAGGTTAAGTGGAAAAAGTTCCCAACTTATAGTAATACGCTGACGTAGTTGACGCAGTTCTTTTTCTTTCAGTAACTGGTCGAGTTCGGGTTGGCCAATCAAAACGATCTGTATTAGTTTTTCTGTTTCTGTTTCTAGGTTTGACAATAGACGTAATTGATCCAATACTTTTACTTGTAGAGCCTGCGCCTCGTCGATTATGACAACTACTCGATGTCCTTTTTTTCTTTCATCTAATAGAAAGGAATTGAGAGTATCCACGAGCTTTTTTTTACTATTCATCTCGGAAGGTAGACCGAGTTCTGAGTTAATAGTTTGCAAAAGTTCAAGTTCATTGATTGCCGGATTAAATACGTAAGCGATACTAAAATCAGTGCGGAGTTCCTGCAGAAAACTTCGACAGATCATAGTTTTTCCTGTTCCTACTTCACCTATAATTTTAAGAAACCCATTATTGTCTTGTAGACCATATACCAGGTGAGCCAGTACTTCCTTGTGTTTAGGGCTTAGGTATAAATATTTTGGGTTCGGGGTTAGGTCGAATGGTTTTTCCGAAAACCCGTAATAGTCTTGATAAACATTCAAGCGCTTGGAGTTTTGATTAGGTAGCTTATTTTTTTGTAGAGACACCTTCATTTGGCTTACGGCAGCCTGAACTGAGTTAGGAACAACCGTTGTTACTTGAGAGCTAATTGATTGATCATAGGTCGAACGTTTATTTTCGTTTGACAGAGTGTCGTATGCTTCTTGGACCAATGCAATGCGATCCTCAAGAGAAGGTTGCATCGTATGAGAGAAGTTTTCGATTGAAGAATCAAAATGTTCGATCATTCGCTCATAAGCTTTATTAATTTCTATTTGAGTAGCGTTGTAGTTAACGCCAAGAACGTCATATATGTTTTGTTGATAAATGTTGGTAGCCATGGGAGCAAGTACAGTTTTTAAAATCAGTTGTCCAAAGAGCCAATAATAATCATCTCTGTATTGAGTAAGAGGGGCAAGAAAATTAATCAACGAATCCGTTATGAGGGGACGTGGAATATTTACCCCTAAGGCATTAATATACAAAGACTTTTTGTTGATGTAAATAAAAAACTACTGTGCGTATATGGTTGAATTAAAATATACTCTATATTGGGAGACTATGAGGTAATAGGAAGTGTGGTTTACCTTGGTGAAAAATTTTTAGATAATATCTTCTATTTGGTCGCGTATTACTCCTTGCTCACTTTAGATGAAGCCAGTCATGAATATTTTTACAATCCGGTTTCGCGCGTTACTCTCGATGACCAACTCCAAGCCCTTGGAAAATGGCCAACTAATTGTTGAGCGCGGGCGCATTCGAGAAGTTTTTTCGGACACCAGAAGCCCTATAGAGGGGGAGTTGATTGACTTGTCAGACTGCCTGATCCTTCCTGGGTTTGTAAATGCCCATTGTCATCTCAATCTTTCTGCTCTCAAGTGTTTGATTCCGCGTGGTGGTTTTTTTGCGACCTGGGTCAGGTCAGTGATTGAAAAAAACGAATTAGTGAGTTGGGAAAACCGAGTATTCGCTTTGCACGCACAGGCAAAGGTAATGGCGTGCTCAGGGGTGACTGCTCTAGTTGACTATATTCCTCAAGCAAAGTTTATTAAAGAATACTCTGACCTTCCTTTCAGACAGACTTTGTTACTTGAGGTGCTAGGTTTTCTTCCATCGTTGGCCGAGTCAATAGTAGAAAACTTAGAGTTAACCCTTAAGCAAAAAGTAAACGAGAGTGGGATGGTTAAACTTGGATTGGCTCCCCATTCTCCTTATTCTGTTTCTCCTAAGTTGTTTCGTGAGGTGAAACGTTTGGCTGATAAATACAAGTGTCCGCTATCGTGTCATGTGGCAGAGTTTTCCGAAGAGTTACAGTTTCTTCAGGACGGTAGTGGCGATATGAAAGACTTACTTAAAGAACGATCAATGTTTGATGCTGATTGGAAACCCCCAGCTTTAAGCCCCGCTCAATACTTGGATTCAATGGATGTCCTAGATTCGTTAGTGGCAATACACTTAAATTTAGCAGACGCTGACATTAATCTTTTAAAATCTAAAAAAGTAAAAGCTGTTTTTTGTCCACAAAGTACGCGGTGGTTTGGGCGTGATAAATATATGCCTGTAAGAGATTTGCTCGACCTTGGGATGGTGGTTGGCTTAGGAACTGACTCGCTGGCTAGTAGTAAATCATTGAACTTTCTTGACGAAATTCGTGCGGCAGAAGAGATGTTGGCTGACGTTTCAAGAGAAGAAATTCTTCGCATGGCTACTAAAGGAGGAGCAGAAACAGTTGGCATGGACTGCGGTGTGATAGAAAAAGGAAGACCTGCAGACCTAATAGGATTCCAGTTACGGGGGGAATTCGATGATTGGTATAGTTTGCCGTTCGATCCTGAGCGAGAAAAGGCAGATTTTGTCATGATCGATGGGAAAATTTTTTTTTGAAGACCTTTTTTCTAACCTTTAATGATTTCATGAGACATAGAATGTTAATTGAGGGGTAGCTTTGTTATTTTAAACTATTTTTGGGGTTGAGCTCAATATTTAGGTGTGATCTGATTTTCTCGAAATCCTATTGTCTAAAGGTTTTGTAAGCAATAACCGAAAAAAATAACAGGTTTGAAAGGTAGGGGTATGTTCATGCGCATTTAGAAATTTTTTTAAACGAGATTATTTTGCGAATAAAAATAAGCATTTTGTTGATTTTTTTGTCATTTTTTCTTTCAGGTTGCTGGTTGAAGGGCGCCGGAAATTCTGAAATGTCTTTGAAGAGAATTACGCCGAAGATGGAAAAACAGATGTCGTACCTGCTAGATAAAGGGTGCAATGAAGAGTACCAATACCTTGACCCAGATATGGCAATGCTGTATTCCTTTCTTCCAGGTGGAGGCCAGTTTTATGCAGGAGAACAAAAAAAGGGTATCCTTTATCTCTTGTCTTCGCCATTGATTTTCCCCTATCTAGCGTCGTTTAAGGATGCTCAAAATTCAGTTGATTATTATAACTTCAAATACACGATTAAATTTTGCGCGCAGAAACTTGGTCTTGTTAGGCAAATAAAACCTAAAACTCTTAATTAAGTGTTATTTTTAATAGATATTTGCTGCATAGTTCTAATGTCTGAGGAATTTAAAATATTCTCGTAAAAAAACTCTAAAATTATCTATTAAAAATGTCGCATGTGTGATATTGTCCTGATATAATTTCCGAATTGTATTTGTTCCCTTATTTTAAAAACAAAACCCTATATAGTTTTAAAGCTTTTAGTAGTTTAAGCCTTTTATGGTTGACAGCCAGTGGTGAGGCTTTGTATTATATACGTTTTTCGTTTACTGGGCTGGCGTAGCTCAGTTGGTAGAGCAGCTGATTTGTAATCAGCAGGT
>JAPYPM010000067.1 GCA_029937635.1 Nitrospinaceae bacterium | reverse complement strand
CACATTTCGCACGTGTGAAGGAGTCTGCAATCTCCAGTAACTACCATTTGAACCTCCGGATTGTATAAATCAAAAGTGATCAGAGAAATCTTAATAACTTCTTTACAAAGACTTCCTGAGAAAGCTTCAATATAAATGAATTCGTTAAGGTTATGGAACTCTCTTTTCGATGTCAAGGGAAATACGGCCCCCTTCTGTATGCGAATCATTCATAACTAGTAACTATTAAAAATACTTAATTGTAACCTTGCTAAAAAAACCATAAAAATAATTAAATTTTTGGATTTTTTTTAATAAAAACCTTACTTTTTTTCTGTACATAAACGTGTCAGCAGATTATTCTCAAATATTGTCAGACTACAATTAGTCTTAAATATTTTTTTGTTTCTATAGAGGTAGTATCTCTACTTTTAATAACTAAATTATAACGGAGTTTCATTTTTATGAAAAAAATTTCAATCGAATGGCTTGTTCTAGCCGCAGTATGTCTTGTTTTTAGTGCGTCTACAGTTTACGCTGGCGGTGCGGTAGTTATAACAGAACCATCAACAGGTAGCACTGTTTCTAGCCCTGTGAAGGTATGTATGGCTGTTCATGGAGTAGCAGTAGAGCCCGCCAAAAAAGGAATTAATCCCGGGAAAGGCCATCATCATCTTCTCATTGATGTGAACCTTCCTAGCGATCTAAGTAAGGGCATTGGTAAAGATGGTAACCACGTCCATATGGGTGATGGTTCGACCTGCAAGGAACTGAAGTTAGATTCTGGCAAACATGTAATTCGAACGCTTTTTGCTAATGGTGGTCATGTCCCTTACAATCCTGCGATTACATCAACGGTTATTGTTACTGTTAAATAAAAAATTTCGGAATATACATGCCTCCCCTCTTTAAAGGGGAGGCAATTTTTTACCCTGCCTTACTAGCTATCTTCTTTGATCTTCATCCTTCATTTTTTTAAATTAAAGCTAATTTTTATTGGATCAAACTCTAAAATAGCTATAACATTAGATTATACCTTAATCGATCGTAATCACAGTGGACTCGCTAATCATGCCTTACTTTAAAGCTAAAAAAAAATTGCTTCTACTTCCAATTTTTTGGATGTTATTGGCTGTTTTTGCATGTTCTTCTCATGCTAGTTCAGTCAACAAAAGTGCTATTGTTCTTCTAATCGCAAAAGATTCGACCGGCGAGATACTTGGCACAGGAACAGGGTTTATCGTTAAGCCCGAAGGGGTCTTAGTCACTAATTATCATGTTCTCGTCGATGCCACCACCATTGAAGCTGTTATATTCAATAGTGATAGAATCCACATC
The DNA here is from genome assembly GCA_029937635.1 of Nitrospinaceae bacterium. Lineage (GTDB taxonomy): Bacteria > Nitrospinota > Nitrospinia > Nitrospinales > VA-1 > Nitromaritima. The sequence goes on along the minus strand of JAPYPM010000067.1, from coordinate 9,300 downwards.
AAATCTATTTTAAAAGTTGACCGAACCAAAGACTTTGCCCTCTTGCAACTTCCTAAGGGAACCTACTCGACCCTTGAAATTGGAGACTCTAACAAACTTGAAAACTTTGATTTCTTAAGCGCGATTGGTTTTTTATCAGAAAACATTAGTTCTTTAGAAGGTTTTTTAGGACCTAATAAAAAAAACAATCCGAAGGAAAAGGTTGTCCAAAATTTTGGCTTTGTCTTGGGCATCCATCCACAAGCCCAACCAGACTTCCCTTTCATTTACACAACCGCTTCGTTCGGCCCTGGGTTTAGCGGTGGTCCAGTCCTGAACAAAAAGAATCAGGTAATAGGCATTGCCACAGTAGAAGGTAGATCAATCAATCTAGCTCTACCTATTAATTTCATAAAACCGTTTCTTGATACCAAAGTACAAATTTCTCTGGACAACCTTTTGGAAGAAGATAAAACCTCCAAGGAAGCCCATTACTTCAGGGGGAATTATTACCTCTATGTCAAGGGGGACCCTGATCGAGCCGCAATAGAATTCCAGTCAGCGATTAAGCTGGACGATTCCTTCGTTCTTGCTCACTATGATTTAGGTGCTGCATACCAAAGTCAAGGCCTCCCTAACGAAACTATCCAAGAGTATGAAAAAGCGATAGCACTCAACCCGGTATTTCCTGAGGGCAATTCGAATCTAGGGGGATATTATTTTCGAACGAAAAAATATAACCTTGCTGTAAAACACTTTAAGCAAGCAATCAAAGCATACCCAAATTTCATTCAGGCACATTCAAACCTGGGAGCGGTTCTCAACAAACTAAACCGATCAAAAGAAGCTATACCTCATCTTGAAAAAGCTATTCAACTCGATCCTGAATTCGGTGTCGCCTATTTTAATTTAGGAAATGCTTATATCAATGAGAATAATCTTTTCGAAGCTCGAAAAGCTTACGACCTGGCAATTAGCAAGGGAACAAATTTTTTATCCCTCCATTGGAATCTATATGATTTATATGTCCGTAACGATAAAAAAATGGAAGCAAAAAAGGAATTAGAAATCATTCTTCAACTTGAACCAGAAAATCTCGAGGCAAAGAAAAAAATGGAAGGATTCCCACGTTAAAGATAGTTTACAGACAGTTACCATTCTAATAACACACCTACTAACACCGAAAAAACAACACTAAGACTTTCAGGTGAACATTTATCTAATGTGTCGGAGAGTTTGTGCCAATATGGATAGTCAAAGTCAATCAATACAACCGATGGAATTCCCAAGCCTGCGAAAGGAAGGTGATCATCTTGGATTGTATATTTACTTTTTTCGTTAAATTGAAAACTATTCATCCTCTTAGCTACATTATAGATACGGTCTAAAATTTTCGGGCCACTAGCCATAGAATGAGTCTCTTTAAAAATCTCAAGGTCTTTATCCCCTATCATATCAACTATAATTACCGCTTGTGGCCATGTTTCCCGTGATTCTTTTCTGAGGAAATTAGCATGATACTTAGAGCCGAGAAACATTTCACCCGAACCACTTTGACCAAAATCTTCACCATCAAAAAATAAGAGCCTAACTGGTTGCCTTACAGGATATTCTTTTAAGTACTGAGCAAGACCTAAAAGAACGGATGTCCCTGACCCACCATCATTTGACCCTATTATGGGGTGGGTTTGTAATACAGGGTCAGATTCTTGGTCGGCAAAGGGGCGCGTATCATAGTGAGCTCCTAGTAAAATGGGTCGACCTTCTGCATTACCATTAAAAATAAATTCAATATTAACCATCTTCCTCTGTCCACCATCGTGTTGCTTGACAAAAAAAGTATGTTCTAAAACTTCATCCGCAAACTCCCCTCCTAAACGCTTAATTAATCTTAGTGTTTTTTCATACCCTTCTGTCTCCACATATCGTGGTCCGAACTCTGACAATACTTCCAGATAGTTCCACATGACCTTGGAGTATTTCTCACTATTATACGGCTGCGCATTTACAGTCTGGAAGAATGCCACTAAAAAAAATGACACACTCCAAAAATAGTTACAAATACGGTTGCCACGAATCTTGTTCAATAATCCCCCTTAAACAGTAAATAAGAGTTTAAGCTTTAATTTTTTAATCTACTTTTTAATGTTCCTTTCATAACTGAAAATCTTGACAAATTAGCGTTTTATCAGTAGTTTTGTAGAGTTCTTAAATTAATATAAAAACAGCATAAATCTTATTTTTTAGACTTAAGTTATTCAGATTATACCCGATATGTTACTTATAGTAGGTGACCTTGAAGTAAGCTGTGGAGGCAAAGGCCAAACTAAAAAAAAAACTTCAATAATTACAACCATTTGGCTTTAGACAGAAAGTCAGAAAAATGAATTAGGTATCATTATGGAAATTCCTGGAAACGATTTTAAGGTTAAAGGAAAAATAATTCAAGACCGACCCAAAGTTACTGGAGAAAAGTCTTCTAAAATAGGTCCTTCTGGAGCTAAAGAAACTCAGGCGGGAGAGAACATAGCTTTATCTTCCCAGGCTAAAGATATTCTAAAGTCTCATGAAGCAGTGAAAAGCTCATCTGATATTCGAGTTGATAAAGTGGATAGAATAAAATCTGCAATCGCTGATGGAAGCTTTTATGTGGACAGTCATGAATTAGCCGAAAAAATTCTAAAAGATGTCATAACCGAATCTAAGTTCCTCGACTAACTTACGATTTGACGACAAATTAGAAGTATTCTGACTAGCTTTTTAGGTTGATGGCGCACACGAGTACTATTTCCAATTCGCGTGCAAGAACATTAAAATCTATAGAGACATCACATTATATAGAATATTTTTTATTTCAGTCCTATGTCAGATTCAACGCTAATATGGACAGAAGAAATAAATTTTTTAAGTTGTGTGATTAAATCATCTCCATCCACACTACACATTAATGCCCCGTTTTCGATGGCATCAAATTTATTAACAAAACAGCTACCACAACTCATCTGAAGGGCATTGAAAAATTTAACAGTCTGCCGGAGAGAGCGGGCTATCTGCTCAATTTTGGTATGCTTTGTGATTAACATATTTCATCCAAAAACACTTGCCCCGATACCACCTGTGTGCTAGCATCAACAACTTGGTGAAACAATAGCTTTTGTATAATTTAAGGAGTAAGTAAATGGCTCAACGATGTGATGTGTGTGATAAGGGACCCCTTTTTGGAAATAATGTCAGTCACGCAAACAATAAAACTAGGCGTCGATGGAACCCAAACCTTAAAAAAATAAAAGGACAATATCAAGGTTCCATAAAAAAAATGAAAGTATGTACCAGGTGCCTAAAGTCAGGGAAAGTAGTAAAAGTAATCTAATTTTTTTATTTTTGTTTCAATTAGAACTACCACTTTTTTCTAAAAGATATATCCTAAACTTTTTGTTTGACTCTTCCCTGTTTTTTTTTGCCCGCACTGTAATTCTCGATACGGTTCACCTTAATAACTCCAGGTACTTTAGCCACCTCCGATAACATTTTTTTCAAATGCTCAATATCATTTATTTCAATACATAAGTCAAAATTAGCCCTTTGGTCTGATTCTTGACGTAAATTAGCAAGCGTAATATTAATATCGCACGAGGCTAAGATTCTGGTTATTTCTGCTAATTGGCCAGGTTTGTCTTCAGCTATAATTGAAATACGAGCAGAATGTGCCACCATAGCGTGTTCACCCCAACTAACATCAAAAAACCTTTCAGATTTCTCACCTGGTGATTGGATTTTTCCACAATCAATATGATGAACTGTTATCCCTCGTCCACGAGTGAGATAACCGATGATAGGATCTCCTGGAACGGGATGACAACACTTCCCCAAACGTAAAAGGACATCATCATCAAAACATTTCAGCTTGATGCCTCCCGCCAGCAAAAAATCCCTCCCACCCCCACATAGTTTTACTCGGTTGGTTTTTTTTCCCTGTCTTTCCTTAATTTTTTCTCTAGGCAAAAGCTTCTCAATAAACTGATGTGTCGAGACTTTACCTAAGCCAATACTTCTTACCAGATTATCAAAGTTTGTAAAGCCACTTGCGCGAAGTGTTTCGTCAAAAATCTTTCCCTTTAAAAACTCCAAGGGATCAACCTGATATTCTGCTAAACTTTTATGCAACAAAGTTGTGCCAAGATTAAGGCTTTTCTCTTTTTCAATAGAGTTGATAAAATGTAAAATTTTACTCCTAGCTTTAGATGTTTTAACAAACGAAAGCCAACTCCTATTAGGTTTTTGAGTTTTGGTAGTCTTTATTTCAATCCGATCACCATTCCTCAGTTTATATTTTAATGAAACTGTTTTCCCGTTGACCTTGACTGCTGAACAATGCTCCCCAATATCGGTATGAACCGCATACGCAAAATCCACTGGAGTCGACCCGCGCTGAAGAGGAATAACACGACCTTCTGGTGTAAAAACGTATACTTCATTTGAAAATAAATCCACTTTAAAGGAGTTTATGAAGTCTTTTGGATTTTTAAGATCTTTCTGGGTTTCCAAGAGATGGCGTACCCAAATCAATTGCTGATCCATATATTGATTTTTAAATTTTCCCCCTTCCTTATATTGCCAGTGGGCAGCAATTCCCTCCTCACAAATATTATGCATTGTTTCAGTCCTGATCTGCACTTCTAGACGCTCTCCTTCGGGACCAATTACTGCCGTATGGAGAGATCGGTATAGATTGGGCTTTGGCATCGCAATGTAGTCTTTAAATCGACCAGGAATAGGCTTCCATAGTGAGTGAACTTGCCCCAAAACTGAGTAGCAATCTTTTAGGGAAGTTGTCAGTATTCGTAACCCTGTAAGATCGTACAAATCATTAAATTCAATTTCTTGTTGTTCCATTTTTTTATATATCCCATATAAATGCTTAGAGCGCCCAACCACTTTTCCAGTAATTCCAGATGCTATCAATGCGTTTTCCAAAATAGTCTGCACTTTTTTAACATAAGCCTCCCGCAAACTCTGACCACTAGCTAATTCCACACGAATCGATTCATGTTCATCAGGCATCATGTACATGAACGCGCCATCTTCTAACTCATCTTTCATCCACCCTATACCCAAACGGTTAGCAATCGGAGCGAAGATATCTAGAGTTTCACGCGCAATGCGCTGTTGTGCGTCTGAACTAAGCGATCCGAGGGTTTTAATATTATGCGCTCTATCTGCAAGCTTAATTAAGACCACACGAATATCTTCCGACATGGCGAGGATCATCTTTCTGTAATTTTCAGCTTGGCTTTCTTCTTGGCTAGAAAATTGAATTTGACTGATTTTGGTAACGCCTTCTACCAAATGATAAATCTCGTCACCAAAAATCCTTCGAAGTTCTTCTGCTGTTAGGAGGGTATCTTCAATCGTATCATGCAATAAACCAGCAGCAATAGTACGCTCGTCCATTTTTAATCGTGTAAGATTAAACGCAACTTCAAGAGGGTGGGAAATATAAGCAGCTCCAGAACGACGCTGCTGATTACGGTGCGCCTTGGCAGAATAAATATAGGCTCTCCATATAATATCTAGATCTGCATTAGGATGATAAATTGTTACAGCATCTGCTATGTCTGCCAGATTCATAAAATAAACCCGCTTTTACATTTCAACTCATCCTCAAATAGTCTCGACCGCATAACTATAGACTAATTAACTGTTTTTGCTTACATTAGGCATTTTAAAGAGTATAACCCTGATCTCTCCATGTCAAATTTACTTTTATTAAAGAGCCTTTTGAAAGCCAAGTATGCTTACTTATCTAAAACCTATTCGCTAAAAAAAAATTAATAACACTATAGATGTGTTATCCAAGAATATGCTTATACTCCACACATAACAATTATATGTTCCCCCGTAAACTAATGAGCAACAAATCAACAGTAGCAAAAAAACTTTCTCTCGATGATCCTCTCCAGTTTATCAAAGGCGTAGGACCCAAAAGAGCCGATCTTCTTAAAAAAATTAACTTGGAGACTGTTTCCGATGCTCTTTTTTTTCTTCCGTTTCGTTACGAAGATCGAACCCAGGTAAAAAAAATTATCGAACTTGTTCCTGGCGAGACCGCTTCCTTCTTAGGGGAAGTTGTTAATGCAGGAACTGTTCGTATTGGACGTCGTAGAAAAATATTTGAAGCCTTGGTTCAAGATGATAGTGGCTTTCTGCATGTCAAATGGTTTCAGTTCAATGAAACTTATATGACAGAAAAAGTAAAGGCGGGTAGAAAATTAATCTTTTCAGGAAAACCTACTCATAACAAACGAGGCGGTGGACTCGAAATAATTCATCCAAATACTGAAATTCAATCAGATGGAAGTTCAGAGTCACTAGAAATAGGCCGTATTGTTCCTATTTATCATTCGACCGACGGCCTTCACCTTAAGTCTTTACGAAAAATTATGAAAAATCTTGTTGACGACTATAAAAATCTTATTGAGGAGTTTCTTCCAGAAAAAACAATAAAACGTCACAAGTTCCCCACTAGGAGCAAAGCTATTCAAAGAGCACATTTCCCACCTAACGATGCCTCTATCGAACTTCTGGATAAATTTCAAGACTCATCTCAGGCAAGGTTGATCTTTGAAGAGTTTTTTCTACTCCAACTTACCTTAGCCCTAAAAAAAAGACACTTAGAAGTTGAGGAATGCGGACAACCATTTAAAACTCGCGGTGAAATAATTCATAAATTCATGAAACTCTTAAAATTTGATTTGACGAAAGCGCAAAAAAAAGTTCTCGGAGAAATCATGAACTACTTGGAAAAAAATGAACCCATGAACTTACTCCTTCAGGGAGATGTAGGGAGTGGAAAAACCGTAGTCGCTCTAATCTCTTTGCTTACAGGAGTGGACAACGACTGTCAAACTGCACTTATGGCCCCAACAGAGCTTCTAGCTGAACAACATTTTCTAAGTATCCGCCCATTCTGCGAAGCTTTAAACATAACAATCACACTTGTCACGAGTTCTGGAACCGCTAAAGAAAAATCTCTTATACATAGTTCTATTTCAAACGGTACAACACAAATAATTGTCGGTACTCACGCTCTTATTCAAAAGAAAATAGAATTCTCAAAGCTGGGACTAATTGTTGTTGATGAACAACATCGATTCGGAGTATTGCAAAGAGACGCCCTAAGCAAGAAAGGACTGACACCTCACGTTCTTATAATGACAGCAACACCTATTCCTCGCTCCCTAGCGCTTACACTTTACGGTGACATGAATGTTTCATTCTTAGATGAGTTTCCACCAGGACGAATACCTATTGACACTAAACTCTTTTACGAAGACTCTCGTATTAACGCATACACTCTCTTAGAAAAAGAAATTACAGAAGGCCGTCAGGCCTATGTAGTGTGCCCTCTCATTGAAGAGTCGGAGTCTGTTGACTTGAAAGCGGCGATTGATGTTAGTCATGAGTTACAGAGTAGAAGACTGCCTAATTTTAAAATCGAACTCCTTCATGGAAAACTTAAAAAAGAAGAACGACAAAAAATTATGGCTGCATTTAAAAACGGGGAAATTGATGTGCTAGTGGCAACAACAGTTATTGAAGTAGGGATAGACGTCCCCAATGCAACGGTCATGCTAATCGAGCACGCTGAAAGATTTGGCCTCGCTCAACTGCATCAGTTGCGTGGGAGAGTTGGACGTGGAAAACAGGCTTCAATATGCCTTCTTATTTGCAGTCACGCATTGACTGATGATGGGAAAGCCAGGCTAAGCGCAATTGTTAAATCACGTGACGGGTTTTCAATTGCAGAAGAAGACTTACGTATACGAGGCCCAGGAGACTTCACAGGCACCCGTCAATCTGGAATGCCTTTATTAAGGGCTGGGAACTTATTGCGTGATATAAAACTTTTAGAATTATCAAGGCGTGAAGCAATCGATCTTATCGAAAAAGATCCTAAGCTTGAGGCACCCGAACACATAAAGCTAAAAGATGCTCTTCATCATACTTTTGGGAATCAAACGAACCTCATGAAGGTGATCTAAAAAATGATCCTTGACGCAGGGCAATGAAAACGAAGTATTTCAAAAGGATCTTCTGATATAAAATCTCTAAAAATCGTAAAAGCTACTATCAATTAACTCATTATCAGAACTAGTTTACACTATGCATTTTACTGACAGATTAAAAGCTGACCCAAAGTTTTTTTGGGAAATGCTACTACTAATCTGCATATACGGGGCCTATGCGGTGCTTAATATTTGCAGGACAACTGTTGTCATATCAAGCCCTGCTATGTTAGATGACCCAACATTAGAACTCAATAAAACAATGTGGGGAGCTATTCTTGGTTGGGGAACTGCGGGGACACTGGTCGGGAAACTTACCACTGGAATTATGGCCGATCGATTTGGGGGACGTAAAGTATTTCTTATTTCCATTGGCATTTGCATGTTAGCTACTGGCATATTTGGCATGGTGTCCAAAGTTTTTTTCTTCTCCATTGCATTTTTTATTTCCATGCTTGCAAAATCGGCAGGTTGGCCTTCCATGGCAAATCTAATCAAGAGTTGGTACCCAAATTTTTGGTGGGGAAGGATCTGGGGTATTCTTTCCTCAAGCTCAATGTCTAGCTCTCTTTTCACATCCCTTGTAATGGGAAGTTTGCTACTCGTAATTTCCTGGCGCTGGGTAATTGCCTCATCTTTACCAATAGCAGGAATATTTAGCATCGTATTATTTTTTTACCTCAAACAATCCCCTGCTGATGTTGGGTTTAAAGCCATGCCATCTGTAGACGGGGATGAAAATAATTACAATCCAAAAGCAAACCACCACCTTGATAACGCGTCTTTAAGGGAGGCACTGATAAGTTTTTTAAAAAGCTCTAGGTTCTGGTTAATCTCTATAAGCATAATGTCTTTGACCATTCTCATGGGATTTCAGAATTTTTTACCTCTATACTTAAAAGAAATCTATAATCTTTCCCCAGGAAAAGCTGGTATAGCTTCATCTGTTTTTCCACTGGGTTCGATGTTTTCTGTGCTTATAGGAGGTTTCATTTTTGATAAGCTTACAAAGAAAAGGCGTATATTTGTACTCGGTGGTATGATGATTTTGGCAACTGGATGTATTGTTGCTTTGTTATCGTTACCTAGCTCTAATATTCAAGAAACTCTTTTGCCTTGGATCGCTTTGTTAGTAATTATGTTTTTCGGCTTGGTGGTTGCGCCCTGTTATTTAATTCCAATGAGCGTCTTTTCTTTGGATTTTGGTGGTAAACATTGCGGTGTTCTTGTGGGTATCATAGATGCTATTGGATAC
>JAPYPM010000066.1 GCA_029937635.1 Nitrospinaceae bacterium | reverse complement strand
AACTGGTTCAGCACTTAGAAGATGGAGCCGCTGATTTCTCAGATATCCCAGGCCTTGCTTATAGAACCACCGAGGGAGAAATTATAGTAAACACCGAAAGAATTATTGTTAAAGACTTAGACAATTTGCCCTTTCCCGCGTTACACCTTCTACCTCCTCCTGATAAATATAACGGTTACCTTCTCCAGCAAAAGCGATCGCCTATGATGCCTATTTGTAGCTCAAGGGGGTGCCCTTACCAATGTGTTTTCTGTGAAACTCCGTCGGGGAAAAATTTTCGCGCCAATAGTGCTGAATTCCTTACAGACATGATGAAGTTTTATGTGAAAGATTTTGGGATCAGAGAAGCCACCTTTCTCGACGACACCTTTACGATTAACGAAAAGCGTGTTCATGAGATTTGTGAATTGAAGAATAAAAAAAATATAGATTTGACTTGGTTTGCTAACGCACATGCCAATGTTCGCGATCAGGATATTTTCAAAGCCATGAAGGGTGCTGGTGCCTGGATGGTTTCATTAGGAATTGAGTCTGGAAGTCCAAAAATTATTGAAATTTTGGAAAAAGGTACTACCAAAGAACGGATGAAAGCCACCGCCCAGGGTGTTTTAGACGCAAAACTTAAGTTGAAACCTCTTTTTATACTTGGTAACCCTGGAGAAACTCTGGAAACTCTCGAAGAGACCATACAGTTTGCCGAAGACCTTAGAGGTCATTTCCCGGTATTCAGTATCATGACTCCGTTTCCCGGTGCCCCTTTATGGGATAATGCAGAGAAGTATGGAACTTTTGATCGTTCTAGCTTCAGTAGATTAACCATTTCGACTTGCGATCCCGCATTTGTTCCGCATGGCCTTACCAAGGAGATTCTCATAAAAAAACAAAAAGAAGCTTTCAGGCGTTCTTATTTAAATGTGGGTATGGCTAAAAGACATTTGATGACTTTGGACAATGTTGACGATTTTGTTAAATTAGTGAAAGCATCTTTTACATATCTGAATTTACAGTTTGCCTCTATTAGCTTTCAGAAAAAGATGAACGCACACCAATTTAACGTTACAGCAACAAAGTGATCATTAGCCACAACCTTGAAGGTGGGCATGAGAGACTATTTACTAGGAAACGGAAATCCCAAGGTGAAAAAGTAGTGGAATTATAGGGCTGGGTTGATTGTTTTTGCATGGCTCTAATCTTTTAATCAGCAGACGGGGTGAATTATGAATGTGACTTTTGTTGCTATGGGTTCTGAGTTACTTGGACTTGAGCGAATGTCCGCATTTTTAAAGGAGCGAGGACATGAAGTGTCTTTAGCTTTTGACCCGGCTCTTTTTGCAGAAAGGGTGTATATCGAAAACCCTCATCTTGCGAAAGTTTTTTCAACGACTCAGGAAACGATAGATGAAATTGTTTCTCAAAAGCCTGACATAGTTGGTTTTTCGGTTATTGCTGATATCTACCAATGGGCTCTTTATGTAGCTACTGAAGTTAAAAAACATATAGATGTGCCCGTAATTTTTGGTGGAGTGATGCCGATGTCAAACCCAGAAGTGGTTCTCAAAAACGACTGTGTTGATATTGTCTGTATTGATGACGGCGAGCACCCAATGGCTGAACTATTGGAAAGCATGGAGCGCGGCAGCATGAGGACGGATATTGAAAATTTATGCTTTAAAGAAAATGGGATGATTAAAAAAAATCCTCAACGCGCGCCCATTCCTATCGAAACGTATCCTATGTTCGATAAGTCGCTTTTTGAAGATGTCATACCAATAAATCAAAGTTACCTGACCATAGCCTCCAAGGGTTGCCCCTATGTTTGTTCGTTTTGCTCGGAAAGTTTCAAACAACCTATTCACACTGGGAGTCACAATGAGGAAGGTAGTGCGTACACAACCAATAAACAGACTCATTACGAGTTTAAGAGCGTCGATGATTTCATGGAAGAATTAGTTTTAATGCACAAGCGATATAACTATACGCTTATTGAATTTTGGGATAATACATTTACCGCCAGAAAAGATTGGACGCTGGAGTTTTGTGAAAGATATAAAAAAGAAGTGGGTGTGCCTTTTAAGATTTTGACTCACCCTTTGTGTATGGACGAAGATATTGCCCAGGCGTTGAAAAACGCTGGTTGTTATAAAGTTCAGTTTGGCGTCCAAACAATGAATGAAGAAGTTCGGACGTTGATTATTAAAAGAACAGAAAGTAATAGAAAGGTCGCCAATGCATTCGCTTGCTTAGATAAAGTTGAGCTGGGTTACTCTATTGACCATATATTCGGTCTTCCCGGTGAAGAGGATAATATGAAAGCAGGGCTGGATGAAGCGTTAAGCTATTATAAGAATACAAAGAACCTTATCCAGATAAATACTTTTTGGTTGTCAATTTGGCCAAAAACGGAGATGTTTCAGATTGCTAGGGACCGTGGAATGATTGATGATGCAGAAGCCGAGAGAATAGAGAATGCGTTAGATGACAATATTTATTTTGATCTGGGATCGGTACAGGACAAAGAGGTTATAAAGTTGTGCGAGAATTACCAGATTATGTTTAAATTGCTGCCGTTCATGCCGAAACTACTCGTTAATTTTCTCATTAAAACCGGGCTGTATCTGCACATCGGTTGGATGCCACGGATGTTTACGCGCCGGCTTCTTGATGTGGCAACGACTCTTGTTAATCACGACTATAAGGGCTACCAGTATATTAGATATTATCTCTGGCAAATGACAAAGGTTATGAAATCTAAAATACGGCACAAATTACCGAACTTCTATCCTGCCAGGAGATTGGCGGAAAGCACCACAGTTGGATTGATGACAAACAGCGAGGACAAATGAGCAACCTTGGGCTTCGCCATTAGATTTCAACTAAAGGAAGTGATCCATGATTAGTGCTATAAAATCGATTTATAAAGGTAGAAGGGCAATTCAAAAACTTGTAGAAGTTAAGTTCACTGGGAAACGAATTCCAGTTCGCGTCAGCCTTCTTGTTACCAAATATTGTAACCTCAGTTGTTCTTTCTGTTATGTTGAAGAATTAAATTCCGAAAAAGTGGCTGAGCCCTCTTTGGAGGGCATCAAAAATATTCTTGATCAGATCTATGATGCTGGATGTCGTTGGGTCTCATTTATAGGCGGAGAACCGCTTGTTAGAAATGATATCGAAGATATCATCGATTATGCTTGTAGCAAAAGCATGTTTATTGAGATGACTACAAATGGGTTTTACGTTAAGAAGAGAATAGAAGCCCTTAAAAAAGTCGATTTTCTTACTATAAGTCTTGACGGAGACGAGGAATCAAATAACAAAAGCCGTGGGGACGGTTCTTTTCAGAAAATTGTCGAAGGGATTGAGTATGCTTTAAAAAACGGCATTAAAGTGAGAGTTCATGCGGTTTTGTCCAAAAGAACTATGAGTAAAAAGTCTTTGAAATTTTTGTCCGATTTTTGCAACCGGTTAAAGGTTAAGCTAAATTTTTCAGAAATCAGTTTGGACGATGATAAAAGGGAGCCTGATTTCGACCTGTCTGACAATGAATTAATGGAATTTTATAGAAGTTACAAACGGTTGAAAAAAAATGGACTTCCTATCGTAAGCTCAGATGTGGCCATAAAGTATATGGAAAAATGGCCTCTTCCCGAACAGACAACTATATATAAAAAGGATCTCCCAGAGATTCCAAAAGACAGCTACTACCCTTGTAAACTTGGCAGGAACCAAGTTTTTATTAGTGTTGAAGGAAACGTAAATCCCTGTCCCCAATTGTGGAGCCATGGTAAAAACATGCATGAAGTTGGGTTTGCTGAGGCTTGGAAGCATCTGGAAGATTTGGATTGTGTTTCCTGCAAGGTACTTGGGTGTACAGAACAAAGTGTCATGACGGGTCTTGAACCTAAGACCATGGTCAACGCTATAACAAATTTCGCATCATCGTAGCTTTACACTTTCAAGCCTTGATTGCCGAGAACCGCAAACCTAAGGGGTCTGTCTCACAGGATTTGGACCGGGGTTTTGCAGGGCAAGGATCAGAACCTCTGAAAATTTCAATACCCTCAATCGACAATAAGTACGGGAAAAACGTGCTTGGCGTTGATTCTCTCTAGTAATTGGTCAATAGAAAATTATGTACGGGAAACTACGGGGCAAAAAAGCTCTCATTACAGGTGCATCAAAAGGAATAGGCAGGGCTATAGCAGAAGAGTTAAGCTCTTATGGCGTAAAGGTGGCGCTGCTTGCACGCTCTAAGGATAAACTAGATGAAGTCGTTGAGAGGATTACACGTTCCGAAAATGAAGCGCTGGCACTGAAAAGTGATTTATGTGATAAGGCTTCTATATTATCTGCGATTATCGAATATAAGAAACAATTTGGGTCATTAGACTTTTTAATAAATAATGCCGGGTTTGGTGTCAGACGACTTTGGCAAGACATTCCATTAGATATGGAGTTGGAGATGATGGCAGTCAATTACTTAGCTCCCGTAATACTAATCCGCCATTTTCTTCCAGAAATGTTACATCGCGATACAGGACACATAGTAAATATCAATTCATTTGCAGGAATATATAGTGCGCCATATCAAGGGGCCTATGCTGCTAGTAAATCAGCCCTTGTTTCTTATGCTACAAGTTTAGCTTATGAGTTAGAAAAGACCAACGTCCATATATCATCCGTTTTTCTTGGACCAACTGATACTGAATTCATAAGATCCGCCCACGATGAAGATTGGGTTGATAACCACAAGAAAAGTAAATTAAACACCACAAAAAATGTTGCCAAGGTTGTTATTTCAACCTTGGTCAACCCGAAAGAATCAGTGGTGGTGGAGTCACCTTTGATATTATGGGCCGCAAGGTTGACGAATTTAAATCCTCGGTTAGCTCGCAAGCTAATTGAAAAAAAACATGCCCCGCCAAAGAATTTTTTAGAGTGAACGATTTGTTGATTTTTAATGAGGATTATTTTCTATCCAGTACTCAATGGGAAATACAAGCGAAGAAAAAGAAGCACTAATCAGAAAGATAAACTGCGTCTATCATGATGCCGAACACAGTGAATACGATGACCGGCATTCAGAGATAATTTCAGGCGAGGTTGATTGGTGGGATAAGGTAGGGAAACAATATATAAAAAATAATTTTTCGGATGGGAACCATTTGTCTTTATTGGATATTGGCACGGGTACAGGATTTGTAGTCAAAACATTAACAAGTCATTTGAGTGAAAAATGCCAGGTTTTTGCTTACGACCTCAGCCAATCAATGCTGCACCAAGCAAAAAAAACTATTAATGCAATGGGAGAGAATCAGTACAACTTTGTCTGTGGTGACGCAGAAATATTACCATTCGCCGACGAGTTTTTTGATGTTATAACGATCAATGCAGTATTGCACCACCTTCCGAATTACAGGCGCTGCCTGAAACAGGCAAAAAGAGCACTAAAATCTAAAGGTATCCTGATAATTGCCCATGAACCAAATAATAAATTTTTTAAATCACCGCTAGTCAGATTTATGGCGACCGCATATAAAAAACTAGGTGGTAGCGTAGTTAAAGTGAGCGATCGTATTCAGCAAACGGTAAACAAGGAACTTGTATCTTCAGGGTATATTGACAGAGAGTTAACAAAAGATGAAATCATTGATTTGGTTGAAGTCAGTTCAATTGCAGAACACAAAAAAATTGATCCTCGGAGAGGTTTTAATGCGCAGGTCCTGTTGGAGGAGTCGTTGGCTGGTTATTCGTTATTAGAAAAAAATAGTGAATCCACATTTGGTTATAGATCAAAAATTCCGTTTATGAAAGTTGTTCAGAGTGCGATGAAATACCTGACAAATGGAAATGGGACCCTATTCTCAATGGTTGTAATGAAACCCTAAGGCTCATTGGTATGTTTCTTTAAAGCTCAAGAAACTAGGTTGGCTAAAGTTAATCGATTCATGCCGAGACCAATAAACTTGTTTTGATGTGCAGAAAGTTTATAGTTGGTATCTAATTATTTTAACCAGTGATTTTTAGAAGGTGTTTATGACCAAGCTAAATACTATCAAGAACCACTACGACAAGACACACCCTGTATGCGCCTTGATGGTTGAGGAGCAAGATCAAAACCTTAAAGCAACTTTTGATGCGAGTGAGAATCGTTGCCGTTACCATTCCAAAGAAGCTGAGGATAAGCAGGTCCCTCTTTTAAGTCAGGGCATGTGTCCTGTAGCCTATTTAAATCTTTATCCCACACTGTTTGCATTACATTTAAATCAAAATGAATCCCTTCTTAAAGTGGATCCCGAAGGACATCAGATTCGTTGTCCTCTTGGATCTAAAGGGGTGAGTTTTAAAGTACATAAAGCTAAGGCTAAGCTTAGCCCCGTTGAACGCGGAAAAAACTTACTCCGTAAAATGGCTAATATTGTCATGCCAGTAGAATTTTTTGACAAACATACACGTATCGAAGCAGTGGACGAGGGTCAAGGCTGCCCGCTCGGTATTAAAAAAGGAGACTCGTTTTATTTTAATTTGGACCAGACAGATCAATTTTGCCCCGCGGCGTTTAACTCCGTTTACCCTTTGTTGGGAAAAGGAGGAAATAATTTTTCAGTAGGTTGTCCAGACTACCAGACTGGTGTCAAATTCTCTCTCCAGGAAGGTGTTTCTCAGTCCACCTTAAATGAAATAGCCAATTGTGATAGTTATTCAAGTAAAATAAAGATAGCCCATGTTTACGGAGACTTCGAAATTCCTATAGAGCGGGACTATTGGTATTCGCTCGATGAAGTTATTGAAGCTTGTGGCATTCGATGCTACGCCTCCTTTCACGTAGCTTTTCCCTACCTGTATACTCTTTACAATGGTGGTCAATTAGGATTTCAAATTCGTGATCGCCAAGCAGCGCGTATCGGCTGTCCAAATACGAGTTCTTTGATTAAATACATTGCCTCTAAGGACAACGAAGGTCGTTATAAATATTCATCCCAGAATACTCACTCTGACTGCCCTAGGAAGATTGAAAATGGAGAAGAGATAATTATTGATAAGTTTGAAAAGTCTCTTCCCTTTTATTATGGTTTATACGATCTTTATGCTTCTTTGAAAAAAATTGAGTCCCTTGGGGACTTACAAGACATACAAGTCGAGACCAGCATAACTTCATTGAAGGAAGACACGGGCTTGGTTTGGTCAGTTATGAGATCATCGGGCGCAATGGAGAGCTAGGATTGAGAGCTTTATTTTCCCTCCACGACGCTACCCATGCGGTTGAGTTTGCTTCAGATTTACACCGAATGGGTTGGGAAATTGTTTGTACAAATGAAACCCATTCCCTTCTCAAGGAATCCCGAATTCCATCCACAACTATTGGATTATTTACTGGAACCTCAAAAGGCTATGAGGTGCCGCCTACTCTGCATCCTAAAGTTGAATGGGCCTTAACTGGAGGCAGCCAAGATAGCAGAATCGACCTCGTATTTGATATCCCCTATCCCATATCAAAAGGCTACGATGTAGGAGGGACAACGTTGTTAGCTCTTGCGATCAAAGGGGGGAAAATCCCCGTTTTCACAAACGATGATATGAAGCGGGTGATCAGCGAATTTAAGACCAATGGAGAAATTGACGATGAATTAAGGAGTTCTCTTTTAGCTAAAGCAAATTTATTTATCGCTCAACATTACATTCAAATGCTTCAACAAGCTAAAAAAGGAGGTGATGGATGGGTGGGCGCTCCCATAATGAAACTATTGACAGGAGAGAATCCATATCAGGTGCCCTGTCATCTTCTTGGCTTCCCAGAAAACGAGGATCCGCTTTCGCTCCGTAGATTTGATCAATTAAGTGGAACGGTACCCTGTTTTACTAGTTTGGCAGATTTAGATAATATCATTCATACGCTTTGTTTGGCTTATGAGGCTTTCAACAAAAGGTTTGGGAAAACACCCTACTTGGCTTTGGCTGCTAAACATGGGAATGCATGTGGTTTTGGAGCCGATTGGGAAAATCCGGAAATTGCTATAGAAAAAGCGTTGTTTGGCAATCCCACAGCGATATGGGGTGGAGAGTTTGTTTGTAATTTTTCAATTACGGGCAGCTTCGCTAAATTACTTTATGAGAGTGACGCTCGAAAAAAAAATTTAGGTAGTGGGTGGTGGATGCTAGATTTGGTAGCCGCACCGTCTTTTTCTTCAGAAGCCCGTGCGGTATTAGGTCGAAGAAAAGATAGGAAACTAATGATTAATAAATCTCTTACAGAACCCAAGCTCTCTAATTCAACTTTTATTTTCAGGCCAGTCCGAGGAGGTTTTCTACGGCAACCACCGCCGAACTACATTCTTGATTTCGACGAGATCGAACTTGATGGAGCGAACTTCACTGAACAAACATTGGGATCTCTTATTCTAGCTTGGGCTGTTTCCTGGAGTTCGAACCTTGGAGGCAATGAGATTTCTTTGGTAAAAGATCTCCAAATGATTGGTTCTGGAGGTGGACCCGCGACAACAATAGCAGCTTGCAATGCCCTGGCGCGGGCACGCGAGCAAGAGCATGTTACCCACTCCTCAGT
This sequence comes from Nitrospinaceae bacterium, assembly GCA_029937635.1. Taxonomy (GTDB): domain Bacteria; phylum Nitrospinota; class Nitrospinia; order Nitrospinales; family VA-1; genus Nitromaritima. Next base: position 2,178 of record JAPYPM010000066.1, on the reverse strand, counting down.
TTTTGCGGCAGACGCATTTTTCCCATTTACAGATGCTCCTAAAATTCTTATTCAGGCAGGCTGTAGCGAGGGACTCGTGCCCAAAGGGGGAAAACTTGAAAAACAAATTAGAGAGCTTTTTCAAAACCATCAGGTAGATATGGGCTTTCTCCCTCAAAACTATAGGGGGTTTTGTCGACATTAAATAAAAAGGGTGCTGTTTCCAAATAAGGAGACATTGATGTGCAGTACTTGAATATTACGGAAGGTTTAGTAGTAAAACCTTAGCTCAAAACATGTGGTAAGCTTGACCATGGATTTCCCGAGTATTCTAAAAAGGAATTGAAAATTGTCAAATACGTTGCAAAAGTTTTTCAATGGTAGAAAGGCCTTCACGGGCCTGGTTAAGGCTAAAATTTCTGGAGAACGTATTCCAGTCAGAGTGAGTCTTTTGGTCACAAAGTTTTGCAATCTAAGTTGTTTTTATTGTTACGCTGAAGACATTCTAAACAAAAAGGAGGTTGAGGAGTTTTCTCTTAAAGAACTCAAGGACATCATCGATCAGGTTTATGATGCTGGGTGCCGTTGGATCAATATTTTAGGTGGCGAGCCCCTTCTAAGAAATGATATCGAAGAGCTTATCGATTATATGCACCAAAAGGGGATATTTATTGAAATGACCACGAACGGTTATTTCATAAAAAAAAGGATTTCAGCTCTTAAAAAAGTGGACCATCTAGCTATCAGCCTGGATGGGAACAAAGAAACCAATGATAGAGCTCGAGGCGAGGGTTCTTTTGAAAAAATTCTCGCTGGAATTGAATACGCAGTCGAAAACGGTCTGAAGATTAGGGTCCATGCAACTCTTTCCAAAAGAACCATGGCTCCTGAATCGTTGCAATTTTTGTCAGATTTGTGTAACCGACTAAATGTTTCTCTGAATTACTCTGAGAATGGTTTACCTGGGATTGAAGAGATGGACCCAGACTTCCTCTTGTCTGAAGAGGAAACTCTGAATTTTTATAAAAGCTACAAGGACTTAAAAAAATCCGGACACCCGATCATCAGCTCTGAAGTTGCCGTGGACTATGTTGAAAAATGGCCACTCCCTGGTCGAACAACCATTTACAAAAAAGATCTTCCTAATATACCAAAAAATAGCTACTACCCATGTCAACTAGGGCGAAATCAATGTTTTATTAGTGCCGACGGTAACGTTTACCCTTGCACAAAAAAATGGGGAGAAGGTCTTAATGTGAGGGAGATCGGGTTTCAAAAAGCTTGGGACAATCTAGCCAGCTTGGATTGTGTGGCCTGCAAGGAATTGGGAACGATTGAGCAGAGCGTTATTACAGGCTTACAGCCCAAAGCCTTAGTTAACGCAGTTTCTAAATTCGTATAGATCTCACTCCAATACCGATGAAGGAAAAACTACAAGGAAAAACAGCACTAATTACAGGCGCCTCAGAAGGGGTAGGACGTGCTATTGCCGAAGTCCTTAGCCACTATGAAATGAAACTCGGTCTGGTCGCTCGTTCCGAGAAAAAGCTGACTGAAGTGGCTAAGAACGTGGACCGTAATGGTAGTGAGGCAGTAATCCTCAGGGCCGACCTGAGAGTCCAGTCAGAGATCGAGGGCATAATAGAGCAAATCAATACAAAATTTGGTGTTTTGAGCTTTCTCATCAATAATGCCGGGATAGGATTCCGGGGCTACTGGGGTGGTATCTCTCTACAATCAGAACTAGACACTATGGCAGTCAATTATGCGGCACCCGTAACTTTGATCCGTTCTCTGCTGCCAGATATGTTGAAAGCCGGCAAAGGCCATATAATTAATATAAACTCGATAGCAGGATTGTATGCAGCACCTTATAGTGGCGCGTATTGCGCCAGCAAGTCAGCTTTAACAGCTTATGTTGAAAGTCTTGCCTATGAATTAGAAAATACTAATGTGCACATTTCATCTCTATTTTCTGGCCCCATCGACACCCGGTTTTTAAGTTATCCAAATTTTGAAAATTTTAAAAAGTCCCCAGGTATTGTGTCGCCAACTTACATTGCTAAAAAAGTTTTATCTGTAATTGCGTCTCCTAGGGAGCGCGTTTTCATTGGTTCTTTATTTAAACTTATTGCGGTCAAAATCGCTAATCTCAATCCTCGGTTTTTTAGGAAAGTCATTGAAAAAAAAAATAAGCCC
>JAPYPM010000065.1 GCA_029937635.1 Nitrospinaceae bacterium | reverse complement strand
CATGTGAGATTTGTGTGTATATATGCGACGATATAGCAAAAAATAATGCCATCAAAATGAAATGGGTTGAAAACCTTGAAGAAAAATTTGTAATAAAAAAGACTGGTATCGTTTTACGTTAATTTCTTTGTTTTGTTATTTAAAAGGTATTTGGGCGCCAACAAGCTCAAATACCTTTTTTTGTTAATAACCTTTTACCAAAAACAGAAAAGCTCCTATGGAACAAACTTTTGCCATTATCAAACCAGATGCAGTTGAACGTAATCTGATTGGAAAAATTTTAGAAAAAATAGAAACTGAAGGATTTCGTGTTGCCTCGATAAAACGAGCCCTCTTGACCGTACTCATTGCTGAAGGGTTTTACCACGTTCACAAAGAACGACCTTTCTTCAAAGACCTGACAAAATCAATGTGTGCAGGTCCTGTTGTATTACTGGTACTTGAAAAGGAAGGTGCAATTAAAGCATGGCGTAAACTGATGGGAGCTACAAATCCAGCAGAAGCTGATGAAGGAACTATTAGAAAGGAATTTGCTGTTAATTTAGAAAAAAATTCGGTTCACGGTTCAGACGCACCAGAAACAGCAGCTTTTGAAATTTCCTATTTTTTTAGTCAAACAGAAATCATATCTTGACCATTTTAAATTATTAGAAAATTTCTCCAATGAAAACTTTTAAAATACTCATAATTCTTTTCTTCACAGTAGTTTTTTCCACAACAAGAGTGGGAAACACAGCACCCACCAATTCTGGGTATAACTACCAGCTATACAAAAATTTTGAAAATTTTGGTATTCTAATCTTCCCAAAAGATCGAATATTTACAGGACTAGGTGAATATATAAAAGAAATAGGATTCAACCCTGTGGAGTCAGGACAAGCTGTAATGCGGTTTGGGCTTAAAAATGAAAACCAGACCTTGATGATGCCTGAATCGGTGCAAAATAAGCATTCAATGGATCGATTTATTATTCTTCAAGTGATTGCAAATGATAATATGTTAGTTGGTATATTTGATCCAGAATGGGGACTCACTCTTCCCGAACCTATCTTTAATCTAGATGGTATTAAAGAAAATATTTCAAAAACATTGAATCTCTTTCGTGAACATCTCAAAAAAAGAGAAACCAAGAGATATCATCCAGACAAACCTGAAAGGGCAAGACTTTTAACAAAAAATGCTGTTATTATAATTGACGCGACACCTCACTTTATAAGTAAACTGCATTAGGAGAAATTTATATGCCATTTCACGACTACCAGTGCGATAAGTGTAAGGAAAAATTTGAGGTTTTACAAAAAGTATCCGATGAACCTCTAACTGAATGTGAGAAATGTAAAGGCCCCCTACAAAAAGTTTTGAATAGTATGACATTTCATTTACATGGACCAGGGTTTTACTCAACTGATAATAAACGAAAATACTTAAAATAGAATATTCTCATTACAGATATCCTTTCTTTATGATATTTATTACTCGGAAGCATCATTTTTGTGCCAGCCACCGACTGTATAATCCTGCCTTTTCCGATAAAAAAAATGAGGCTACCTTTGGATCATGTAATAATCCTAATGGTCACGGACATAATTATGATCTTGAAGTTACGTTATCAGGTGAAGTGTGTGAAGAGACCGGAATGGTCTTTGACCTAAAGGAATTAAAAAAATTAACAACACAAGAAATTCTCAAAAAAGTTGACCATAAAAATTTGAATGTAGATGTTGACTTCTTAGAGGGCATTATTCCAACAGCTGAAAATTTGGCAATTAAGTTTTGGGAAATCCTCGAGCCTAAAATTAGCAAGGGTCGACTCCACGAAATTAAACTTTATGAATCCGAACGTAATTACGTTGTTTACAGAGGGGGACGTCTGTGAACCAACCACCTAAAGAGCCAAGGTTTCAATCATTAGTTGAGCAAATTTTACATGCAGTTGGCGAAGATCCTAACCGAGAGGGGTTACTGAAAACCCCTGAAAGAGTAGAAAAATCTTTAAAATTTTTAACAAGTGGTTATAAAACAGATATCCATAAGCTAGTCAACGATGCTCTCTATAGTGAGAATTACAACGAAATGGTCATCGTTAAGGATATTGACGTGTATAGTCTTTGTGAGCATCATATGCTGCCCTTTTTTGGTAAATGTCATGTAGCTTATCTCCCAAAAGGAAAGATAATAGGGCTAAGCAAAGTCCCTCGATTGATAGATGCCTATAGTAGGCGTTTACAAGTTCAGGAGCGATTGACAACTGAAATAGCCCAATGCATTAACAATATTGTAAAACCAGATGGAGTAGCGGTTGTTATTGATGCCGTTCACCTTTGTATGTCCATGCGTGGAGTTGAAAAACAAAACTCCTACACAACAACTAGCTCCATGCTTGGGTGTTTTAAAGAGGATGCACGGACACGAAGTGAATTTCTCAGTCTTTTAGCACTATCTCGAACCTCCAAATAAAACCAACCTAGCTCATTGTATTTTAAATATTTATCGAGATTTCTCCTCTGTTTGACAAGTCAAAACCAGCAGGGATATAATACCTTAATTAAACTCTGACAAGGATCTAAATCCCTCTTGAATCAGACTATCAATAAAGAGCTTCTTCTAAACAACCTTGGCCACATTTCTGAAATTTTTGGTTCTCAGGACGTTAACCTCAAGCAAATTGAAAAAAAATTTGGCGTCCGTATAACTACACGAGAAAACCAAATCAAGATTAAAGGTGATTTCGATTCGATTAATTCAGTAGACATTCTTTTAACTCAATTGGAAGATCTTTTAGTTTCAGGTTATAAAATCAAGGATGACGACCTAAAATTTGCAATCCGTCTAATAGCAGAAGATAAGACAATAAGTTTAAAAGCTATTTTTTCGGAAAGAATAACTGTATCACCTAAGAAGGGATTCATTACTCCAAAAAGCCCAACCCAAAGAGAATTTATTCAATCAATAAAGCAAGCAGATATCGTCTTAGCAATAGGACCAGCAGGGACAGGAAAAACATACTTAGCAGTTGCGATGGCAGTAGAGGCACTACTCAAACGTCACTTCAAAAAAATTATTTTAGTTCGACCAGCAGTTGAGGCAGGAGAGAAACTCGGATTTTTACCAGGAGATATAACAGAAAAGATTAACCCTTACTTCATGCCGCTTTACGATGCTCTTGACGACACATTGGAACCTCACAAAGTAAGAGAACTCATGGAGGATGGAATCATTGAAATAGCTCCACTAGCTTATATGCGAGGCCGCACAATCAATGACTCCTTTATGATTCTTGATGAGGCACAAAATTCTACCAAACAACAAATGAAAATGTTTCTCACCAGACTTGGCACAAACTCTAAAATGGTAATCACAGGTGATATCACACAAATTGACTTAGACAACTCAAAGAATTCCGGATTAGTTCAAGTTCAATCAATTCTCAAAGACATTAATGGTATCAAATTTGTCAATTTCAATGAAAAAGATGTCGTAAGGCACGACTTAGTTAAATATATAATAAAGGCCTACAGTCAAAGCTGACTCTAAGCGGGATAAAAAAATAATGCCGGTTTTCATAAATGATGACCATAAAGACCATTTAATTAATATCGAGTTACTCAAAACTCAAGGGGAGAGTATTTTACTTATCTTGGAACACGAAAATCATGAACTAAGTGTTCTCTTAGCAGATGATAAAAGCATACGGGCACTCAACAAACAATATCGAGGCATTGATCAAACAACAGATGTACTTTCTTTTTCACAAAACATAAAAGAAGAAATGGAACCTAGCTCTCATCTAATGGGAGACGTGGTGATATCTACGGTGACGGCTAAAAGACAAGCCTCTGAACACGGATTAACATTAGAGGAAGAAATCGTACTTTTACTCATTCACGGCACTCTACATCTTCTCGGGTTTGACCATGAACGATCTGGCGAAGAGGCCTACCAAATGAAAAAAAAGACTCAAGAATTATTTAGTAGGGTATACCCAAATAAGAAACCCCATGAGTCATGTAGTTTGTATTCATACTAAAATTGGACTTCTAGCATATGAAGAAAATCTGGGCGCCTTGGCGCATGGAATACATTACTCAAGATAAATCAGGTGAATGTATTTTCTGCTCCCTTCCAAAATCTAAAGATGACAAAAAAACATTTATTCTTTACAGGGGAAAACGGTGCTTTGTCATCATGAATATCTTTCCATACAACGCTAGCCACCTCATGGTATCTCCATATCGTCATTTAGCCTGCATTACAAAACTTGATAGTGAAGAGTCTTTAGAAATGTCTGAACTTACGAAAAATTGTATTCAGATTCTTCGTGACGTAAACAATCCTGATGGCTTTAATGTTGGATTCAATTTGGGTAAAAGCGCTGGCGCGGGTTACGACGAACATATTCATAACCATATCGTTCCAAGGTGGATAGGAGACACTAATTTTATGGCAACGCTCGCAGAAACCAGAGTTATTTCAGAACACTTAGTAAAAACCTATGAGAAGCTAGCTCCTAGTTTCAAAAAACTCTTTCTTTGAGTTCTATCTCATGAACAACTACATTCAAAATATTTTTAAGTCAGAAGAGGAAACTCCAATGATGCAGCAATATATGACCATTAAAAAAGAGCATCCTGAATCTATTCTTTTTTTTCGCATGGGTGATTTCTATGAAATGTTTAATGAAGATGCCAAGATTGCCTCGGAAATTTTAGAAATCACTCTTACATCTAGAAACAAAAATAAAGCCAATCCAACTCCCATGTGTGGTATTCCTCATCACTCCTCAAAATCTTATATCGCCAAGCTCATCAAGTCAGGCAAGAATGTTGCCATTTGCGAACAAACAGAAGACCCTAAGTTAACGAAGGGTTTAGTCAAGCGCGAAGTAGTGAGAGTGGTAACGCCGGGGACGATTTTAGATGACAGCTTACTCGATCCAAAGCAAAATCACTTTCTAGTTTCTCTTTATTCAAATGCTAATGGCTGGGGATTTGCTGCCTTGGATATAACAACCGGTCTCTTTAAGGTGACAGAATTTCATGGTAATGACAGAGAGTTATTACTGCAAGATGAGATAGAAAAATTTGACCCTAAAGAAATTATACTGTCTGAAAGCTTAGTAGCTGGCTCCAACAAACCGACATGTCTTAAAGACCGAGAGAATAGAATACAATCCTGCGAAAATTGGACTTTTTCATTTAAGGACTCCTACAGACTATTAATAGAACATTTTAAAATCAGTTCTCTTGAGGGGTTTGGTTGCGAAAACATGAAACTTGCAATTTCTTCTGCTGGAGCTCTTATTCAATATCTACATAAAACACAAAAATCTGCACTTAAACACATCAGTAAGATCAATGTCTTTAATATACAAAACTATATGCTCATGGATCAAGCAACCGTAAGAAACTTGGAGTTAGTAAAGTCAAGTGAAGGAGAACGAAAAAACTCTTTATTAGACTTACTAGATCTATCACAAACAGCTATGGGTGCTAGATGTATTAGGGAGTGGATTCTAAAACCGAATATTGATATTCACTTAATCAGAGAAAGGCTTGAGCAAGTAGATTTTTTTAAAAGCGATCTATTGCTACGGCAGGCTATTCGTGACCAACTCAAGTCTGTGCATGATATGGAAAGACTACTTGGGCGTATTTCTCTTTCTGTTTGTAACGCGCGCGACATTAGCGCACTAAAAACTTCACTTTCTGTTTTACCTAATCTATTAAAACTTTTAAATCAAAGTAATAATACTTCTTTAAATATATTTAAGTTTGACTGGGACAACCTTGAGAGCTTACACGAACTTATTGAGAAAAAAATAGTCGATGATCCACCCTTAAGCCTTAAAGATGGAAACTGTATTAAAGCTGGATGTAGCCCTGAACTAGATCAACTTAAATCAATCGCACGCGATGGGAAAAACTGGGTTGCCCAGCTTGAGACAAAAGAAAAAGAGCGCACAGGTATCTCAATATTGAAAGTAGGATTCAATAAAATCTATGGTTACTATATTGAAATAACCAAAAAAAACCTGGACCGCGTTCCATTGGACTACATTCGGAAACAGTCTCTTGTTAATGCAGAGCGTTTTATTTCTCCAGAGCTAAAAGAATTTGAGGAAAGAATAACTGGGGCCCAAGAAAAAGCAATAGAACTAGAATATAAAATTTTTCAACAAACTCGCGAGGAAGTCGCATCACATGGATTAAAAATTCAAAAAATGGCACACGTTATCGCTAACTTGGATGCAACAATGTCCCTTGCCGAAGTAGCTCATAACTATAATTACTCAAAGCCTGAAATTTCTGAAGGAACCGACCTTACAATCAAAAATGGTCGGCACCCACTTATAGAACGCATCATTCCTGAAAATCAATTTATTACAAATGACACACAACTCAATAATGCGGAGGACCAAATAATTATTATCACTGGTCCTAATATGGCAGGTAAGTCTACATATCTAAGGCAGGTATCCTTAATAACACTAATGGCACAAATTGGAAGTTTCATACCCGCTGATTCAGCTCAAATAAGTATTGTAGATAGAATATTCTCACGAGTCGGCGCGCAAGATCATCTTCAAAAAGGTATGTCTACATTCATGGTTGAAATGAACGAAACCGCCAATATTTTAAATAATGCCACAGAGAAAAGTCTTATTATATTAGATGAAATTGGTAGAGGAACTAGCACTTTTGATGGCATCAGTATCGCATGGTCAATCGTTGAATACTTACATGGTAATACTGGTGGAGGACCAAAAACTTTATTCGCGACGCACTACCACGAGCTCACCGACTTAGCTTTGGTTTTAAAAGGAGTAAAAAACTTTAAGGTACAAGTAAAAGAGTGGAATGATGAAATAATTTTTCTTCGAAAGATCATCTCAGGAGGTGCTGACAAAAGTTACGGAATAGAAGTCGCAAGATTAGCTGGTCTCCCAGAAAAGGTACTCAACCGTGCTCGTGAAGTTTTATTCAATCTGGAAAAATGCAAATTCGACGAAGTGGGGCCCAAAAAAATAGATCGGTCGAAAGAAGAAATATTAGAACCTCAACTTGAACAAGGCGAACTATTTTTAAAAACCGTTCACCCTGCAATTAAAGAACTGGAGACTATCGAACCTGATAATTTATCACCCAGACAAGCCATGGAAACTTTATATCACCTTAAAAAACTAATAAAAAAAACACAGAAATGAACATACTTGTAACTGGTGGCGCAGGGTTTATCGGATCGAATATTGTCGATGCTTATATTAATAATAAACATAATGTCGTCATAATTGATGATATGTCAAAAGGACAAAAAGAATTTATTAATCCAAAGGCTACTTTTTATCAAAAATCAATTGCTGATACGGACTTGGCAGACATCCTTAAAAATGAAAGAATTGAGGTGATTAATCACCATGCAGCTCAAATATCTGTCAGCGATTCAGTTAAAAACCCCGTAAAGGATGCAAAATCAAATATTATTGGTACTTTACAGTTATTGCAAAACGCCGTAGAATGCGGGGTCGATAAATTTATATTTGCATCTACTGGTGGAGCAATATACGGGGAACAGGATTATTTCCCAGCTAAAGAAGACCACCCCAAAAAACCGACTAGTCCATATGGACTTTCGAAGTTGAGCGTAGAAGGCTATCTTAGGTTTTATAAAGAGCACTATGGGCTTAAATCAATAATTTTTCGTTATGGTAATGTTTTTGGTCCTCGTCAAAATCCTAACGGTGAAGCAGGGGTTGTAGCAATATTTTTCAACCGATTGTTAAAAGGAAAAGCTCCAATAATTAACGGCGATGGACAACAGACAAGAGATTATATTTTTATAAGAGATATTGTGCACGCTAATTTATTAGCATTAAACCTTAATGGCTCAGATACTTTCAATGTTGGGACTGGCCAAGAAACAACTGTTAATGAATTAACTGAATTGATTCTAGAGGTTTCAGAATCAAATATCGCTACTCAAACCTCGAAAAAAAATAATTTTGAGCAGCGTCGAAGTTCTCTTGATAATAAAAAGTTAAAGGAGGCACTTAACTGGTCTCCTCAGTTTTCATTAAAAGAAGGGCTCTCTGAAACTTTTAGTTTTTTTAAAAATAATGGAAATTAGATTAAAAAACTTTACCGCATTGATAATTCTAACGACCCATCTTCTCATAGGGGTGTTAACCGTAGAAGCGACACCTTCTCTCGTAAATATTGGTGTAGGAACAAATAAGCAAACAGTCGTGATTAACGCACGGCTGGTCGAAGGATTTACTCCCGACATTGAAGAGGCCGTTGAGAATGGGATTCCCTTAACTTTTATATTCGAGGCTGAGCTCCGACAGGCAAATTATTTATGGAATGACACCCTGATAAGTAGAAACATAATAAAGCACGTAATTAAATATGACTCGTTAAAGCAGGTGTATCGCTTCACAGAAACTGGAAAAGGTGTTAAGCGAAAAATAGCCACACGCAACAAACAAAAATCTCAAAAAATGATGCTCACATTAAGTAACATCCCTATAGCTTCTGCCAGACGAATAGCTTCTAATGAAAAATATTATATTCGCATTAAAGCAAGCCTAGAAACAGATAGTTTTTGGTTCCCATTCAGCGAACTTCTCTTCTTTCTTCCGTTCAATAATTTTAACTCCGCATGGGCAGAGTCATCACCACTTTCCATTGATCCAGATTTAGATTTTGCGAAGACTGGAAGAAACAGTAAAAAGAGAAGCAAAAATAAAATAAATTTTGAGGGAACAAACCATGTCGTCCGATCCTTCAATAAATAGACATTTTTTAACGACCGAAACTCCTTACTAAATAAATTTTTAAAAATCTCCAAAAATAAATCTAACGATTTTTGAAGATTTTTGTCAAATGATTGCGATGCTAGCTTCAATTTGTCACGATTAACACGTACATAGATAATCGTTGCGGATATATCTTTTTGCCCCAACCTCTTTTGTTCACATGGCTATTATTAACCATTTAATCTTGGTTTATAGGAAGATTGCATTGCCCACATCCCTTATGTGATCACATCTGAAACAGAGTCTGTTTTAAAGGGAGGACGTAACAGGCTTTGTTCTTTTACTACAGTAAAGTAACTCCCGTGTCAAAAATCTATATTTTTTTACCCGCTACGACCTTCAGTTTTTTTAATCGACCAATCACCTTAAATAATTTTGTATAAAGGATTTATTTGCCTATAGTTATAGAATCATTATGTCGATAAGGGAGCATGTCTAGTAAAACAACTGTAAATAAAGAAAAAGTATTTCTAACTCCAATTGACAAAGTATTTTTCAAACAAAAACACAAATCAGCCCGTGACCATTATGGGAATTATATGGATAAAATCCTTTCGGTCACTGGAGGTAAAATTATTTATGATTATGATGAATTTTTCAAAAAATAATAACCAAATCAAACTCTCCCCACCCAATCTTTCTTTTAATGCTTCCTCTTTGTTCAAACGTTTTCCACTTCTAACAGCTCACCAAAAACAGAAAGTTAAATCAGAGGAAGATTCCACCCAATTATGATCAATGAACTCATATGTCGCCTTCATTTGTAGTTTTTTGATAAATATAGGACTAATCCAACTAGCATTGCTCGTACAGGAACAAATCACTTAATAACGTGAAAATATTTTTGATAAATCGCCAATATATGTTAAATTAGAATTAATGAACTCATCCTTAGTCATTCATCCTAGTGACCCTCTAAACCCACAAGATTCACCCCACCAAACATTTGGATGTCGGCATCAAAATTCAAATAATTGCTCAAACAACTCAATGGAAAAAACCTGTGCATTTGTTACAGCCAAGAATATTTGCAAAAAACCCCCGAACGGTTGGGCTAAGCAATATGAAAATTTATTGATGCTTGCCGATATAACAAATCACATTAAATAAAAAAACCGAAAAATTCCAGAAAGAAATAATCGGCTTTTATACTTAGTAAAACTACTATTAAAATCCTATCAATAACTTTGCTACTAGCTAGCCTAGGAAAATAAAATTTCTTATAAGGGCCAACTCAAAATAATCTCATCGTTTTCTATCTTTACAGGATAAGTGACAACCAAGCATCCATTATCACATCAATCAACGGTGATACATTTTCCGTCAGTGACATCAAATTGCCAACCGTGGTTCGGGCATGTCACTAATTTACCTTCCAACCTACTACTGCCCAAAGCTTCCCCCAAGTGAGGACATTCATTATCAACAACAAAAATTTTACAATCAACATTGAACACCGCTATCTGATGGCTATTTATGGTATATGTTTTGCCTTGGCTATATAAAATATGATCTCACTTCCCTAAATTATGTTCGGTCATAAATTGCCCTACTCAGAAAATATCCCGTGAATTTGAGCGTATTACATCAAATAATTAAAACACATCATTAGCTACTTACATTATGGTGACGTTGTTCTGGTTTGCCCCTTTTTCGAATTTATTTATTCCCATTTAAAAATAACCTAACCAAACATACATTATTGAGAGATGGCGGGTTGATTAAAATACCAAAAGTCTACATACCAGCCTTAGGCACCTACCGCCAGCACCGGAAACGATACAGATTCCAAACACATTATGAATAAAGTGATATAATGTTTTTTCTTTTTTTTATTAGCAATTTAAGTTTTTCAAAACTTTGACGTTTTTTGTGACTTACGGAAAACAAACAGGTCAATCACCTTAAAAGGGCAAATAATTCGTTATGTCGTCCGATACTTCAA
>JAPYPM010000064.1 GCA_029937635.1 Nitrospinaceae bacterium | reverse complement strand
CATCTGGTGTTAGCTCAGCTTCGCCACTTTTAAACATTGGTGTTTTCTTGTCGGTATCCATCACTTGAATGCTCACTCCCAAGGGACTTTGAGAGATTTGTAAACGTCCACCAGGGTCAGAGGATTGCATTCTATCTTTTTCTATGTCCTTCCCTAATCTTTCAGCAATATCTGGGCTCGATTGTAATTTTTCAAGAGTCTCTTTCGTGTTGCGAAGCGCTTGGCTTGGGTTTTTGGATTGCCCACTAGAGGTAAAAACCTTGTATGACATAAACACTTGTTGGAGGTTTTCTCTTGTTTCTTGGTCAGAAGCTGAAAGCAACCACATCAAGAGAAAAAAAGCCATCATTGCAGTTACAAAGTCCGCATAAGCTATTTTCCAACTACCCCCATGTGGAGACCCAGAAACCTTTTTAATTCGTCTAATGACTATAAGTTCTCGTGGACGATCTTCTCTTTTCTTTTGTTCTTTTGAAGTTTCCTGCATATTAAATTAACGTATATTCTTTATTTAAATAGATTATTATTAAAGTCTAGTTGAACTCAAAATATTAATTTTAAATGATATATAAAATTAAATATTTAAGATATTTTACCTTATCTACAGGCCTTTTTTTTTCGAATTAGTTCGGTTTTCATTTTAAAGTTCAGAGTTCGACATATTTTAAATTACAAGTATTTGTTAAATTGTAGTTAAATATATTGTTGTTATATTAATATCGACTGAATGGTGGTTTTTATTATTTTTTTATTAATATTTAAAATAATTAACTTTTCAACCTTTCTCAAAAACTCTTGCTATATATATTATTTCAGACGGTTGTTTGATTGATGTTATTATAATGTTTGAACTCCTATTGTTTATAAATTATAAGAATTATTATTGATGACTGTTTAATTATTTTTTAAGCTTTAGGGGTGAAATGGTTTTGGCCAACGAGAATTTTTTAAGAATCTTAGTATTGCGCAAGACTATCTTTCAGATATTGAGAGACAGATTAAGTTAATAATTACTTATCACTTAGTAATAAAATTGTTTTTTAATCCTTTGAGAGAAAACCCAGCAATATTATGAAACTCGGACGAGTAACTAGCATATCCTCGATTAGAAACTATCATTCCTTCAACTCCATCTAGAGAATTAATAAAATCGATACCTTTTATTGTTCCCAGGATAAATAAGGCTGTGGAAAGAGCATCAGCATCCATAACAGTATCTGCCACAACTGTTGCTGAGATAGTTTTATTTGTTGGCCACCCATTTTTGGGATTTAAAATATGATGGTATCTTTCTTTATTTTTGATAAAATAACGTTGGTAATCGCCCGTGGTTGCTACTCCCTTATCCTTAATATCAATAGATATAATTATTTGTTCTGGTTTGCGTGGGTGTTGGATGCCTATATGCCAGGGTCTCTTTCCTGCTATTAAGCCGTACGCCCTTAAATCACCTCCCGCATTAATGAGCCCGCTCTTGATTCCTGTTTTTTTTAATTCTCTAATTGCTCGATCAACAGCAAAACCTTTTCCAATAGCGCCAAGATTAAGCGACATTCCCTTTTTTTTTAAACCAATTAAATTTTCTTCAATTATAATGTCTTTGTAATTAATAAATTTAGCAGCCCCAACTAATTTTTTTTTGTTAGGTATTATGGGTATCTCTGAATTAAATTCCCATAGCTTTATAGCTGGGCCAATGCTTATGTCGATTGCTCCATTTGAGAGCTTTCCCCAGTAGGCTCCTCGTTGGATAACTTTTAATAAATCTGGCGATACAGGAATCTTCACTTCTCCCCCTGCCAATGAGTTGAATTTAGATATTTCTGAATCTGGTATATATGAACTCATTATTTTTTCTAGGCGAGACATTTCGTTAAAAGATTTATTGATAGCCTTTTGAGCAAGTTTTTTGTCGGGTTCTTGGACGGTAATCTCGACCAACGTTCCCATAATGAACTGAGTGCGCTTGAAGATATTTTCTTTGTTTTCAGATTCACAAGATATAAGGTAAAGGCAAATAATTGTAATGCTGAGATAATGCAGGAGAGATCTAGGAAATAAGTTGAAATACATTAATTAATTTATCGTTCTAATCCGGATACGAGGATTGCTCTATTGTAAGAAGCCATCATCTCGCTACGACTTAATATTCCAATTACTTTTAATTTATCCTCACTTCTAACTACAGGTAGTTGGTCTACATCTAGTTGCGAAAAAATTTCCATCGCTTCGTTAAGGTTTTGTTGTGGCGTAAGTGAGATTACATTACGATTGGCGAGTTCCCCAGCTACAAGTAGGTCTCCTAGTTGCTCTTCGAATATTACCTCGCGAATGTCTGAAAAAGAAAGAATTCCTGTCATGTCACCCTCTTTATCTAGGACAGGAAAATAAAAGTTTTTTGAATAGGAAATTGTTTCAAGAATTTTTCGAAAAGGAGTTTCTTGAGCAATAGTTGTGATGTCGGTACTCATAACATCGCGAACCTTTATGGAGTTCATTATTGATGCTTCTCGCCCGTGACGTATGTTAATTCCTTTATTCAATAAGTACTGTACATAAATGGATTGCTTGGAAAACCTCTGATAGGTATAGGATGCGGCTATACAAGTAGTCATTATTGGAAGAATCAAAGTATAATCGTTTGTTAATTCAAAGAGCATGAGGATGTTTGTGAGTGGCGCTTGCATAACAGCCCCAGCGACGGCTCCCATTCCTACAACTGAATAGGTCTCGGCTGATGCCGAAAGGGTTGGAAAAAAAAAGTGCACCCCTGAACCATATGCTGTGCCTAGCATTGCGCCAATAAACAGAGAGGGTGCAAATACTCCGCCCATACCTCCAGATCCAAGTGTGATAGAAGTGCATATGATTTTCATAAAAACTAGTAGAAAGGCTAACCCCCAAAATATTTGACCCGTTAGTGCTTGTTCCATAGCATCGTATCCGTTGCCAAGAATTTGAGGCATGCTTATTGAAATCATTCCTACTATGAGACCTCCAATTGCAGGTTTATAGAGGTCCGCAATATTTATTTTTTTTTCAAATACTTGCTGAGTATAAAAATATATAAAGGTGAATAGTCTAGCTACTATTCCACACAACATTCCCAGTGCTAGATAAAAAATAATTTCTGCAGGATGAACAAGTTCATGCACAGGTACATTAAATGTAACTTCGTTTCCTTCGAGGGCTCGCCCCGTCACTGTTCCGATTACTGATGCGATGATAATAGGACTGAATGTGTGAATGGTAAAATCACCAAGAATAATTTCAAGAGCAAATAACACACCTGCTAATGGTGCATTGAATGAAGCGGCTATGCCAGCTGCAGCCCCACATCCAACCAACACGCGCATTCTTTCTGTTGACAAATGAAGTAGTTGACCAATCGTGGAACCAACAGCGGCTCCAATCTGAACCGTTGGACCTTCTCGGCCTGCAGAACCACCTGATCCTATAGTGAGCGATGAGGTGACAGCGCATGAGGCGATAGTTCGTTTTCTAACTTTTCCGTCATTTAAGGCCACGGCATACATAACTTGATGTACTCCATTTTCTTTTACAGCGTTTGGGAAGAACTTGCAGATAAGTCCAATGAAAAAGCCCCCTAACATTGGCATCAATGGTAATAGAAATGGATATACTTGAGGCGGTATTCCTACCAGAGAAAACCCTTTAATTGAAAAAATAGATTCAAAGAACTCTATCAACCATCTAAAAAATGTTGATGCAAAACCAGCAAAAAATCCTAGCAAGGCGGCAAGAATTAACATGTTTTGATCAAACATCAAAACACTACGAAATTTATCTCTAATTTGGTCGGTTATTGTGGTCATAAAGTTATTTGTTGATAACAACTTAATCTAGTCTGCATTATATGGCATGAAAATATTAATGGCTAGGTTTTCAATTGTATTATTAATTCAATAAATTGAGATAGCTTCAAACTAATTTGTTGTGTTATGCTCCACTCGTTATTTTCTTATTTTCTTAAGAGTGTTATCCATTTATATTAATGACACTTTTACATTTTAGGATTTCCGTATGGTTAAAATTGCTCCTTCTATATTGTCTGCTGATTTTAGTAGACTAGGTGATGAAATTAAGGCGGTTGAAGATGCTGGGGCTGACTGGATTCATGTTGATGTTATGGATGGTCACTTTGTTCCTAATATTACCATTGGACCCCCTGTGATTGAGTCTATTAGAAAAGTTACAGATCTCCCGCTTGATGTACATTTGATGATCGAGAATGCAGACATTTATATAAAATCGTTTGTTGATGCAGGAGCAAATATTTTAAGTGTCCAAGTTGAAGCATGCCGGCATCTTAATCGAACAATTCAGATAATTAAGGAACAGAAAGTTCTTGCCGGAGCCGTTTTGAATCCGGCAACTCCTTTATCAAGCTTGGAAGAAATTTTACATGAACTCGATATGGTTCTTTTAATGTCTGTGAACCCGGGATTTGGAGGTCAGACCTTCATACCCTCGATGTTAGGTAAAATATCTAATTTGAAAGATATTATGAGTAACTATGAGGAAGAGATTGATTTGCAGGTAGACGGTGGAGTGAAACCAGATAATGCAGGAGAGATAAAAGAGTCAGGTGCTAGTGTTCTTGTTGCGGGATCAGCTATTTTTAATAGTAAGGATTATAAAAAAGCTATCAAAAATTTGCGTGAAGCCTAATGCACAAAACCCCTCTCCAGAAACTAGAGAGGGGTTTCTAAGTCGCACCTGTATTAAAAATCATTTTAAAGTATACTTTTTTAGATTCCTATCATCTAGTGATTGGAATTTTTTTTACTTCTTTTGTTGCTTCGGGAGTTTTAGGCATCTTAACCGTTAAAAGCCCGTTGGAGAAAGAGGCATCTATTTTATTTTCATCAATCGTTTCAGGAACTTCAAAGTCCCTTTGAAATATCCCATAGGATCGTTCTCTACTATAAAACTCGCTTTGTTCATCTTCTATTTCCTCTTTTTTATCACCCTTGATTGAGAGAATTTTTTCATCTAATGTGACGTCAACATTTTTCTCATCGATTCCAGGTAGCTCAGCAGTTATTAGATAGCTATCTTTGGTTTCTGAAATATCAACCTTAGGGAATTGATTCTTTTTTGACGGA
The DNA here is from genome assembly GCA_029937635.1 of Nitrospinaceae bacterium. Lineage (GTDB taxonomy): Bacteria > Nitrospinota > Nitrospinia > Nitrospinales > VA-1 > Nitromaritima. The sequence continues at coordinate 5,638 of JAPYPM010000064.1, read as the reverse complement.
AGAAAATCAAAAAAACTGTTTTCACAAAAATCTGGACTCAAAGGACTTAAGAATTCACCTATGTCCTTATCAGATGTGAAGAAAGGGTAGTAAGTATTGTGAAGATCAGGTTTGTCGTAAGAATTATGTTGTATTGGAAAAAAGTTTTTATAAGTCATAATTGTCTCCTTATAGAGTTCTCCTCGATTCTTCTTTTGTCTGTACGACAAAATTCGAAACCAAGGGGCATGTTAAAAACATTTAATTAAAATTACCCTACGGGAGACCGGTCTGCCGCTTTCTAACTAATAAATAAGATCTAAAAACTATGTAGTCAAGGCTAGTATAGAAAAATTTTAGAGATTGGAAAACTTACACTTTGAATAATGTATGAGATTGCTTGGGGGATGCAAATCTTTTGGATTAACCTAAGGGGTAAAAAAACCCTCTTCCAATATTCAAGGAAGAGGGCTTCAAGTAAAAGTAAGGTTTGTGCACTGCAAATTAATAGTTTTAAACTTTTAATCTACCTTCTATCTCCCATTATTCTAAGTAGCATAAGAAATAGATTGATAAAATCAAGATAAAGCGTCAGAGCACCTCTAATGGCTTCTTTCGTATCCTCGTCAGTTCCTTCATTCCCGAGAATGTTCATTTCTTTAATTTTCTGCGTGTCATATGCAGTTAAACCAACAAAGATAAGGACACCAGCGTAGGTTATAATCCAGTGCATCATCGGACTTTGAAGAAAAATATTAACGAGCGATGCAATGATAATCCCAATGAGGCCCATAAATAAAAAACTTCCCCAGGAAGTAAGGTCCTTTTTGGTGGTATACCCATAAAAACTCATCGCACCAAAAGTTCCGGCAGTGACTAAAAAAGTTGATGTGATAGAGGCTGCCGTATAAACAACAAATAAGGTGGAAAAAGTTATTCCAGTTAGCCCAGCATATAACATAAATATTCCTGTAGCTTGACTTACGCTCATGGACATAACTCTGCTAGCTAACCAGAAAACCAATCCGATCTGGACGATTATCAATACGATTGGCATAATAGGGTTACCCATAATGACGTTAAAGATGGCCGGAGTATTTGCAATATAGAACGCCATTACACCGGTGATACCCAATCCCGCTCCCATCCAATTATAAACGCGAACCATGAAACGCTGTTGTTCAGCGGCAACGGAATCAAGACTAGTGGCTCTCATTTGATTTTCTTGCATTTTAATTTCCTTAAATTAACAATTAGTGGATTTAGTAAAATGGACTAGCTTGAACAAATAAGTATAATTAAATAATATCACTCTTAATATATAAAAAATAGTATTGGCTCTTTTACTTGTCAAGTCTAGGGAATTTTTAAATTTTTAATGAATCCGATAGAATTTAAAAAGGTAAAAATTCTTACTTATTTTTTTTGGATTACAGTAAAAAAATATTATGTTTTTAGAGTAAGACACTTCACCTAAAAAAACCTGAAAAATTAAAAGGGTTTTGTGATTGAAAAGTGTTTTAATTGTTCAGGTTAAAAGATTTTTTTCGAGCATATTTCGCTGTCAAACATAATAGAGCGGCTAAAATAAACCACTGAAATCTTTCTTTCCACATGCGCCTCCTTTCAGTTCTGATTTCTTTGCTCTCAACTTTATGCTTGATACTCTCCATATATAATTTTTGGAGGTCCATATCTCCCGATACTGAACGTACGTAACTTCCCCCTGTTTCTAATGCCACTTTCTGGAGGGTAGGTTCGTCGATTTTGGTCAATATGACCTCTCCATTCTTATCTTTTTTGAATCCGGGGACTTCTGGATTTGTGCTGGGAATGGGAGCGCCGATTTTATTACCTATTCCTATTACAAAAATTTTAGTTTCATGTTCCTTGGCCCACTTTGCTGATTCTATGGCATCACCCGTATGATCTTCACCATCAGTTATTAAAATTATGGCACGTGATCGAGTGTCTTGTGTGTTAAATGCCTTAACAGAAGTTCGTATTGCATATCCTATTGACGTCCCTTTTACAGGGATTAGATTTGTGTCGATAGCGTTTAAGAAAATTCGTGCGGCAGAATAATCCAAAGTAAGTGGGCATTGTAAATATGACGTTCCTGCGAAAGCGACTAGTCCAATTCTATCTCCTTCAAGCATATCTAATAAGTCCGCTATCTTGTATTTTGCTCTTTCCAATCGGTTAGGTTTTATATCTTGTGCCAGCATACTTTCGGAAACGTCCAACGCGATGACAATGTCTACGCCTTTTTGTTTTAGGTCTTTCCAGTAATAGCCCCAGCGTGGTTGAGCTAATGCTACAATAATAAAAAAAACAGCAAGTATTGTTAAAATATTATCTATTTTAGCTCGTTTTAAAGCAAGAGGGTCTATTAGTTTGGAGACGAGAGTCTTTCCTACGAATTTTTCAAGCAACTGCTTCTTTTTTTTGTATGACCATATAAAAAAACCGACCAGTAGCACAATTAACCAAATTAGGTTGAAATATTCGAGATTACCAAAGCGCATTTTTTAAGGGAGTCTCCTTAGATAAGAATTCGAAAAAATAATTTCAATGATTAGTAGAATAAACCCTGGAATAAGAAAAAAATGGAATAATTCTTTATACTCAGAATGATCAAGGGTTTTAACTTCCGATTTTTCTAATAGGTCAATCTGTTTGTATATATCTTTTAGTGATTTTAAATCCGTCGCACGAAAGTATTTTGCGTTAGTCATTTTTGAAATTTTATTTAGTACCTTTTCGTCAATATCGACATTGCGGTAAATAAGTCTCTTCCCGAATATTGTATCCACTAAGAAAGGTGCCTTTCCACGCTTTCCAACCCCAATAGTGTAGACTTTGATCCCCAGCGTTTTAGCAATTTCTGCAGCCTGTAAAGGAGAGATTGCCCCCGAATTATTGCGACCATCGGTTAATAGAATAATGACTTTGGATTTAGATTTTAGGTCCTTCAGTCGTCTAGCTGAAATTCCAATTGCTGATCCAATAGCTGTTGCATCACCAGCCATTCCAATTTTAAGTTTATTGATAAATGAAAGAAGAATATTCTGGTCAAGTGTAAGAGGGCATTGTGTGAACGCATTAGCTCCAAAGACGACCATTCCTATGCGATCCATTGCTCTACTTTTGACAAATTCGGAAACGACATCTTTAACAACGGAAAGCCGCGTAACTTGGTCCTCATTTTTTTTAAAGTCCAGTGCTTGCATACTTCCAGATGTGTCGATCGCAAGAACGATATCCACTCCTTGTGACAAAATTTGGGTTCGCTTTCGTCCCTCCTGTGGTCGCGCAAGTCCAATGATGAAAAGAATAATAACAACGTATGTAAGAACTATTGGTAAGAACGTCTTGATTTTAGAGCTGTGTTGACTTGCTAATTTTAATGAAGCGAGTGATGAGTAATTAATGGTGTTTGTTATCTTTTTTTCTCTCATCACGAGAATAGGAAATAAAAGTAGTAGCAACAGAAACCAAGGATCCTCGAACCTAAAAAATGTCATATGGGTTTAATTTAATTAGAGTAGAGCCCTATTTTTAAATTCTCTTGGGTTGATTTTATGAAAGTGCGAACTGATTCAATTTCATCTGTTTCCGGTAAAGCCTTGGCTTTTGCAAACTTTATTAGGTCAGATTTTTTTAGTATTCGATTGGCTTCGGTTCGTGAGGGGAGTTCGATTTTTTCTTGATTTTTGAAATACGCAGTGATTTCTTCAGTTGTCCAATCGAGTGCTGGGAAAAGATATCTTTTCCCAAGATAGCGACGGAGGATTTCAGACAGTTCAAAAAAATGTTCTCTCGCATCTCCACTTTGAAGGAGTCCTTTGTTTTTTAATTTATCTAATTCACGCAAAGCTATTTCATGGGCCGATAAAACTATTTCATCTTGGATATGATTGGGGTGGTTTTTTTTTCTGTACTTCCATAGTAGGTACAAAATTATTGTTAATAGAATTATATTTAGTCCCCAAAAAAACCACGGTACCCAGTTTCTATCTACTGCAACAATGTCTTTAATATCTTTTATGTCTGTTGGCTCTCCTTGGAGTCTTAATACAGAAGCTACTTCAATTGTGATGTTTTGGGAGTGTGCTTCACCAGAAATATATTTATCAGTATTCTTTTCTTTGACTTTGAAGGGAATTCGGATTGGCGAGATATTGTAAGTCCCGACTTGGTCTGCGCGGAGTTTTACCGAGTATTTTTGCTCAAACACCCCTGTTTTAATTTCTTTTGATTTACCTATAGGGTATCCAATTATATTAAATTTACTGATTGCATTAAAATCGGGAGTGCTTGGTATAACATCCAACTCATGCTTCATGGTAATCGTATAGGTTATGATATCACCGGTTGTGACTTTTGCTTTATCTATTGTGGTGTTTATAGTGATCGGTGAATCAGCCGACCCAGTGGTCGAATAGAAAAATAAATAAACAAATATCGATGCAAGTTTAGTGGTTCTCATTTTGTGTTGAGATTGCTTCGTTGTAATGAATTTACTTGGGCTAAACATATATCAATATCTTTTTTTAGTTCATCAACCCGGTGATATGTTGTCGCTTCCTCTTCAGCTTGAAATAGCCACATTAGTCCTTCCTGACAGTTACTTAATTCTATATACATTTGACCTATTGAATGAGCAATCATAGTTCGGGAAGCGGTATTAATTTTTGTTTTTTCTAGATATTCTATGTATTGATGAATTGCTTGCTGATGAAGACCTTTATCTCTAAGTTTGTCCCCAACGTTTCGTAAATATTGATAGCTGTTTGATTTTTTTTCTGATGAACTTACCGAAAAAGCAATTTTGATAAACAGAGCTCCCATTACAGCCAACGTAATTAATGTTAAAATTATGATGGGTATCTTGATTTTGTAGCTTAATTTATTTTTTGTAGGATCCTCTTCCATTCTCAATTCCTTTTTTCACGTATTTTAAAATATCGTATAATGGGCTCAACCAACGAGTCTTCAGTATTAATTTTTATTGTGTCAACACCTATGAAGTGAAGTTGTTTTTTTAGCTTATCTTGTTTTTCCCTTTCGTATGTAGCAAAAAATTTTGTCATCTCTCTATCATTCGTATCGATCAAGAGTGTTTCCCCTGACTCAGAATCTCTGAGGTTTATTAATCCAACCTTCGGGAGATCTCTCTCTCGTCGATCAGATATGAAAATTGCGACTAGGTCGTGCTTTTGTCTAGTAAGTTTTATATTTGTTTCGTAGTTCGTTGCCTGAAAATCAGAGATAAGAAAAGCAATACATTTCCGTTTCTGAATTTTTAATAGATATTCTAGTGGGATATTAAGATCTGTAAGACTTCCTTCCGGGTGGTAGTTTAAAATGGTACGAATAATATTCCAGACGTGTGCTTTCCCCTTTTTAGGAGGTATATAGTGTTCTATCTTATCGGAAAATACTATGAGGCCAATTTTATCATTATTGCGAATTGCAGCGAATGCCAAAATAGAGGCTATTTCTGCCGAAATTTCGTTTTTGAACTTCCCAGTGGAACCAAATTTGCCAGATGAACTAACGTCGACCATTAGCATAATATTTAGTTCTCTTTCTTCTATGTATTCTTTTATGAAAGGTTGGTCCATGCGTGCCGTGACATTCCAGTCTATGAGCC
>JAPYPM010000063.1 GCA_029937635.1 Nitrospinaceae bacterium | reverse complement strand
TTAAGCAACGAAGCCCATTCATTTATAATCCAGTCCGTTTCTTGATTCTTACCAGCCAGATGCTTTTTAGCTGTTTGCATCATATCCATTTGCAGTTCTAGTGCCGTGGTGTGACGTCCATTTCTTAAAGTCAATTCCCATTTAAAATTTTGATCTCTTGAAATTGAACGCATGGCCTCGACAGATTCAGCGAGTACCCATTCAGGGTTCGCTATCCCTTCTTCCATAAGTTCCAAGATGAGAGTGGTTGTTCCCATTTTCATAGCAGTTGCAAATTCACTTATATTTGAATCTCCAACCAGCAAATGAATTCTTCGGTATTTATTGGGATCTGCTAACGGTTCATCTCTAGTATTGACTATTGCCCGGTTATATTGAACCCATCGATAAAATTCATTTGGAATATGGTCTGCCCTTTGAGAAATTTGAAAATTAACTTGTTCCTTTTGTTCTTTAGCTGATGCGTTTTCCCAATCGCTTAAGGGGTGAGGATCGCACCCACCAATTCTTCCAGCACCGCAATATATTTGACGTGTTACTAAAAATGCGGATAATAATTTGAGGTTTTCTTTTTCGTCGAAGGGAAACCCTCTGCTTACTAGGTAGTTTTCATGACAACCGAAAGTCGCATTGGTTTCAAGGTCAACATTGTTTTTAATTATACCGATAGAATCTCTCCAACCTAATTCATCGACAGCATCTTGAATCAACATATCTCCGGCGCGGTCATAAGTAACAAGATCTGTCAAAGTAGAACATTCAGGAGAAGCATATTCCAAGTGACCCATATCTAGATATATTCGGCCAGCATTAAGAAGGAACCCACCATTTTCAGGGGGTTCATCATTAGCACGATAATGCTGATCGAGAACTCCGGCTTTTGATGATCTAAAAATATGGTCTTTCACCCTATGCGCAACTTGTGTCGGGTCAAGTTTAAATTCAGAATCTTTTATCAACAAACCATATTCTGTTTCGATGCCATAAATTCGCTTTCGCATAATTATCTAATTACCTCTGATTGCAAGGTGGAAATCTCACTTTCACTTAATGTACTATAAAGACACTTACGTCCTGTGTTCTTGTTTAAAATTGCTACTTCAAGATTCCAAAGCTCGAAGGCCTCTTTTAAGTCAGTTGGGTAGCCTTCCATTTCGTCATCAAGTTCATCATTATCATCCGTAGACTTTAAAGATTCTTTTTCTAGTGCAGGTTTCTTACGACCTTCCTCCCAAATACGTAATGCTGATTGAATGGATTTATTTAAAGTGAATGACACAAAGTCAGTATTATCTATATTTTTTTGTATTCGTCCGCTCACTTTATTATCCCCGGAAATAACCGTCCCCTGCTTAAATTTTTTCCAGTAACCGTCATAGTTGACGCAAAAAAACTCAGCATCATCCTCATGGTTTATCTCAGCAAGTAACATTTGAATCAGATAAGGAGCGCGCTGAATTTCTTCGAAATTTTGTTTAAGTGCTGGAGCGAGTCCAAACTGCAATAGTCTTCCAATAGTTACGTCTTTTGCAGAACGATTAAACCCTTCGGCATGTGCCATGTCTAGAAGAGTCATACGTAAACGCTCGACATCTGCAGGATGGCCTAACCCACCAAGGGCGATACGGTCATAAATTTCAAAAATTTTTCCAGGTTGCGGAGAAAACCCAAGAATAACCGCCCCCTCATTATAGGGGATCCCTATAACTGGTTGTCCTTTACTCAGCTTTTCACGAACATAACTATGGCGGGTAGAAATTGCTTCCATCCAACGAAAAGGCTCTTCAAACATTTTTAACTCCTACTCATGGAAGATTTATAAATATCTGCCATCTCATCATCTAAAATAAACTGATATCCGTTTTTAGTAATTTTTGCGATGGTAGGATAAATTTTATCGTCGGGCCGAGCTTGCCCTGTGGCTGAATCAAATTGAGCTGCTGTTTGCAGCAGGCGTATTGATAAAGAAGTCGCTTCACCCTCGGATCTATCTTTTAATGGGCAAGTGCCCCAAAGGTTTTCGTGTTCTAAAACGCCCTTTATCATAGGAGACCCAGATCCTGTTGCTACATGAGTCAGTATCTGAAATTCAGCTCCAAGCATATCGTAAAAATAAAGAAACGCTCTGTCTTGCTGTGGGTCGTAAATGGCAAAAAGAGGGCTCACTCCCCCGACACCCTGCAAGGCCATAGCCACATTGTCTTTGAGTAATTTTGACAAGGCTCTAACCTTCCCTTCCGTGCTCATAGCTCTTAATTGAGAACGCCGATAGTATTCAAAGTTATGTGATAAAACGCGAGCCATTTCGAATGCTGTAGCTGGTACACCTGCAATGGCCATCAATGAATAATCATCTATAGGTATTACTTTATCGCAACGATCGTACATAATGGCATTGCCTGCAGTGGCTCTGCGATCACCGGCTACAATGATTCCATCCTTATAATGAAACGCCAGAACTGTAGTTCCTTGAGGAATGTCCAGTGCTTTTTTTTCAGGGATACCCGAAAGTACTTGTTGTGGGTAGTGGCCCGATCTTTTAAGAAGTTCAAGGAAATCCCCAGAACCATGGGCTTTTTCAAAGTTTTCTATCATTGGCCGGTTCGTTGTTTATAGTTTTCTGATTGTTTAGGGTCAACTCGTTTCATTCGCTTAAGAATGTCATCACGACCTGGTCGTTCAACACTAGGACTAGATGGTCCTGTATCTTTTTTATTCGGAGTAGGATCCTTTTTTTCTTCTCTTCTCAGAGGATCGTTCATAGCCATGGGTATTGCTCCTTTTTGGAATTAATCAAATGTTCGAGGTCAGCGGAGGTGATGGTTTGAGAAAGGTCTATAAAAGCACCATCCGTAAACTCTATGCCCGTCCAGTGAATATTTTTTATTTTATTTGTGCCGTGTTTTACTGCTAAACCACGTACCAAAGCCCTTGTGTCTTCTGGCGGTTGTTTTATGGCCTGTTGAACTTCATCTTTGGAAAACATAGAGTATAAATCACCTGTTTGTTCTAGTCCTCGGTACAACCCTCTTTCTGGATCAATATTATGATACTCTAAATCCAAGCTTTTTATCCAAGGATCATCCCAGCTCACTCCTTCTGATTCAATAAAGCGGGTAAAAATATCTTTTTTAATTGCCCAATCAATTCGATCAGCTAGCTTTTCAGGGTAGTGTTTAAGTTCATCTAAAGTACGGGCCCACTCACGTATAATCCAATCGGATTCTTTACATTGCCCTGAAAGATTTTTATCTGCTATCTCAAGATAGAATTCTTGTATTTCAAGTGATGTTATCGTTTTGCCATTGGTGCGCTTTAAAGCGATAGTTCCTGTCAAATCATGCGAAATCGCTTTAATATCTTCAACAGGATTCTCTAGAGTCACGGGTAGTTTTAATTTATCTTCACCAATTAACGTCAATATCAATCGAGTAGTTCCAACCTTTAAAGCAGTTGCATAAGGGGACATATTAGCATCCCCCAAAATCAGGTGAAGTCGGCGGTATTTATCTTGTGTTGCATGAGGCTCATCCCGAGTATTTATTATAGGGCGCTGTGTCATCGTCTCAATACTCAATACCGTTTCTATAAAATCAGATCGTTGCGCAAGTTGCAGTCCACTAAATGAATGATCATTGCGTAGTTCAGATCCAACCTTGCCTGCTCCTGCATATAGTTGGCGAGTGACAAGAAACGGAACTAAACGCTCTACCCAATTCTCAAAAGGAAGTCGTCGTGATATGAGGTAATTATCATGTGTGCCATAGCTATGACCAATATAGTCAGTATTGTTCTTAAAAATGCACACTCTACCTGGTTCGTCATCCTGATTTCTGAGGCGCGCACACTCAAAAACGATGCGTTCGCCAGCTAGATCATGCGCCACTAATTGAAAAACACTGCTACATTCTGGCGTGCTATATTCTGGGTGGGTGTGATCGTTATAAAACCGTGCTCCGTTTTCGAGCACTCGGTCACTTTTCATTTCCCAATAGCTATAGGGTCGCTTACGATCCTCAACACAAAAAGCATCTTCTTCCTCATCCTGCGCAAGGGAACGTACATTAAATCCTCGCATGTCCTGATGGGATCGCTCTCGAGAATAGGCCCAGTTGCCAAATTCACTTTTCATCTCGCAACGGCGCACTAGACGCATAGACTCTTCTACTACATCGTAATTATCTACTTCGTCGCGTATGATTCCGTATTCTGTTTCTATACCTAAAAGAGGAATAGTAGCACTCATATTATCGATCGATTGAAGGTTTCGGAAGCAGCCTGATCAGAATCGTTTGGACGACGCACTCTTACCACATGGCGTGGGTCTAGGTCGAGTAGCTGAAGCCAGTCTTCCATGTTGGACTCAGCAGGTAGTAAATTTCCTTCTTTGAATTCGGTTTCCAGACATTGTGTTAAGTCTTTTGACATGATTTTCAGCTCTTTACCATCGATGGCTCTTTCAATCGCCTTTTCTTTAGTCCTTTTTACCACTCCCTCTATAATCGCCCCAGATATAAAATCTTTCCAGTATAGTTTTTTAAGTTTACCGGAGCGAAGAGTAAGGACCAAAACTTCCTGTTGAGAGCTTTTTTTAAATAGTGCGTTTAGAAATGGCTGCGTCATTTCATCAAGATTTTTATGCTCTCGAGGTAAATTAGGCTTTAGATAAACTTTGAGTATAGCGTTACAATCTTCGCGGTTGGGACGCCCCACCTTTATCTTTCGGTCAATTCTACCAGGCCTTAGAATTGCTGGGTCAATTAGGTCAGGTCGATTAGTAGCGAGAATAACTACTGCGTCTCGAAGTGATTGAATACCATCCATCTCGGCACAGAACATAGGTACCAATGTGTTGCTAATATTGTTTCCACGTGAGGCCTGCCTTGTTCCAAGAATAGACTCTGCCTCATCAATAAAAATAAAAGGAACCTGACCCTTTTCCTTATAATCACGTGCTTTTTTGAAAATCTCTCTTACCTTCCGTTCCGATTCTCCCAACCACATGTTAAGAATTTCAGGGCCTTTAACATGAATAAAACGACCCTCGAGCTCTTGATTAGATTCTTTATCCTTAAGTTGACGTATTATATCTGAAAGAATGGCTCTTCCAATGAGGGTTTTGCCGCAGCCCGGAGGGCCATAAAATAAAAATCCTTTCGGCAATTCATATTCCATAGTTTTGAGAATATCCTTATGTAAAATAGGATACTCAATTACTTTGCGCACCTCTTCTATAACGTGGGATTGCCCTCCGACCTTGGACCAATCAATTTGTTCCAAGTCATCTTCAACCATAACTCCGGATTTTCTCTTGGGCAATCGAGCTAAAATTACTCTCTGATTCGGGTCGAGAATGACCTCGTCACCCACTCTTATTGACGCTGTTTCTAAATCGGGGTGATTAAGAGCTATGGTTTCGCTATTGCCTGTTTGTCCAGTTACTAGCCACTGTCCATCAGTCAATTGTGTGGTGATGCGAGCAATAGGTCCATGCTCAGGCTTAGGTAATTTAGTGATAGCAACGAACCCTTCGTTGAGCGCAACTTGATCACCGGGCTGAAGAGTTTCTTTTTCAATGATCTCAGGAGAAGCCGCAGCTTGATATTCAGTTCCTCCAACCACCAAACGATAAAGGCCTCCATCCCCCAGGCCCAAAACAGTTCCAATACGGTGAGCGGGGGACTTCAGTTTATCAACGGTCTCTTCAAGAGTTTTAATTTTTAGTGCATATTGTTGTGATAATTGCTGGGCCTGAAATAAAGCATCTCGCAAATCGAATATTTTCTCTTGAAGGTTTGGCCTATCAGCGGTCTCATCCAAAAGTTGATCAATTAGGCCAATGATGTGGGGTTGGTCGCCCATAAGTAAGATCCCTATAATATGAGTTGGTATTGAATTCTAATTCTAAGTCGAAAAAAAATTATACGTCAAGTTAATTTATCTAAATTTAAATCATTACTCACATCCTGTCTGTGAAAATAATACGGCTCTACCTTGGTAATTTCTCCCGTCGAAGGTTTTCTGGTACAATTTAACTTTTGAAAACATTGGCCAATCTGCTTTGGAGCACTAAAAATTATCTTATTTTTGACTAGAAAATTGCTTTAAATAAAACAAGACAACACTAATTGATTGCTGATTTTTTTTGACCTTTTTATGAAAGACTTTAAACCCTCAGTAAGTATCGAGAAATGCATTTTAAGCTTTAGCCATGATCGATACAGTTCACGAAAAAAAGCAAATGCGACTGCTATCGCAAAAGCCGAACGTGAAATTGCAGCCAATAGCAATGGTATCAGTCACCTCATTCTACGAGCCGTTGACGATAAAATAGACCATCTGAAGTTTCTTTTTCTTATTAACGGTATTCCAGTCATGTGTTACGCGTTAGGAAACCTATTAATTTCCAGCCTAAAAGAAATTGTCATCGTAGGTTCAGAAGAAGTGGAGCAAGTCGCTACTACTTTTTTAGAAACAGTAGGAACTCAGGGGAAAAAAATATCGTTTGTTCGGGAAGACCCAAATAAGCTAAATCTTTTTAACACGATGCAGTTAGGAAAAAATCGGTTGAATGTTAAGTCGGATGAATTAGTTTTATTTCAACCTGGCGACTTACCATTCATGTTCGATATTGAAGAAATCTTACACGATAGCGACACCCAAAATTACAATTTAATACTTTGGCTTAACTCCAGGCAAATGATGTTTCCGGATCACAAGCATAAACCAGAAAGTGAATTTATTCGGCGTAACTACCACTACCGAGCCCTTTGTAAAGAAACGAACGAACTGCATGAAGTCAAAGAACCTAACATTTACCCAATCAATTTATCCGTAGTAGATTCAGACATCATTGAGCATCTGCACTCGACAAGAAAAGATGGGAACATAATCAAAGCCGGCATCCGCAAAATACTGTCTACTCCATCAAGAATATTAAAGCTACTTCCCATAATTGCACACCATGCACTACATTTTAGGTCTGATTTAAAGGAATTTCGTAAGGAAGATAAATATATGTTTGGAATGCACAGAGATAATTTTGATCGCGCGGTTTCAGTTTTATTGGATACTAAATTTACAACTAAATTCCATAGCGACCCAGCATTCGTTTCTGATGTAGACGCGCTAGAGGACTGGGAAGACTTTGAATCCCTTACACATTATGCCAACGTTAAATATGGAGAGGAAGGTCTGAGGCATATCCACCCTTTTGGTGAAGAATTACTGCGCTTTCGTGAAGAGCAAATGCCTGCCCTGAAAACCAAAATAGATATGTATAACAATTTCCCAAGCTACATCAATTCGTCTTACCAAGCGCTCAAAATGAACCGTTTGCCTTTCCCGCATGGAAATGAAAGCCGATACTTTCCACAAAAATTCAACTATAGAAATAACGGATCTGCTCAAAAAATAAAAAATGCATTTTCATGGTATTTCAACAAATGTAACGCTTTTAAATTAGGGCGTGTTAGCTAAATTATTTAAATAGTTTTATGGCAACCACTGAAATACAAAAGTTGGACCTGTTGGCCCGATTTTCGAAAAAAGAATTTTACTTTCAAGGAAGCAAACTCAAGCATGCGAAGCTAAATCTGTTCTTGCTAATTGCTTTTACACTTCACCTTTCGGTTGTTATCTTTGAATTCATTTCCCCTGTAAATACTAAAAACCATCTAACACCACCACCGATTAAAGTTAAATATGTTGACATCCAAACATCTACACCCCTTAAACAAAAAAAAACGACCATCGATTTCTCAAAACCAAAAATAAGCCAGAAGAAAAAAATAAAACCGCCTGGATTGCTAGCAAAAAAGACCCATAAAGCAATTGTAAAAAAACAAGGTCCTAAACAAAGAAACCATCGCAAAACCCCCCCCATTTTAAAACCCCTTAATGTCCCTAGTCCCATTCAAAAGTTGAAACCTCGAATTAAGAGAAATAAAAAAGAGGAAAAACAACAAAAAGTTCATAAAGTCTCTTCCTTATTTGCAGAATCAGAAGGAACTCTGGCTATGCTTGATGGATTGAATCCAGAAAAATATGCTCCACAAAATCCTCAAGTTGAAGAAAATGAGGAACTAGATGGTGATGATTCGATTCCTCTAAATACAAAAGATGCAAAATATGTTTCATATTTTAGTCGTGTTAAGCAACAAATCCAGCGTGCTTGGATTTACCCATCCCAAGCAACAAAGAACCCTATGGGTGGAGAACTTTCGCTAAAATTTGAAATTTCAAAGGATGGAAACCTTCTTAGCCTACGATTGATTAATACTTCGGGATCCAACATCCTTGATGCTAATGCCATAAAGGCTGTGAGGGGGGCCGCACCCTACTATCCATTTCCAAGAACAATTCCTAAAGAGAAGCTTTCTATACTTGCGACATTTGTATACAACAAAAAATAAAATTAGGTGAGATTACAATAGAAACTTTAGTCTAAAAAAGGAATAGAATAATTGCTGTCATCAGGGCAGTCTTGGCGAGACAGGTTTTTAGGCTCAGAAGTAGTTACTCAATAATGTGGACTTTTAAAGTCCAATTTAGTTATGAAACCTTGATAGAATTATCCATATTTGGTAGAGTTGCGATATAAAACTATTGATTTCTGTCTAGAAAGGTTAATAAGTTTAGATGAACCGAAAACGTTTTTGCATACACATGGTTGTAATCTCTTTGATGATTAATTTAACGGTGGTATCTGTCTGTTTTTCGGGTTCAGAAATTACAAGTCAATTGAAAAATACCATCGATAAAGTGATTTCAACTGTAAACGATGAAGCTCTAAAGAATGATCTGCCAGCTCGTAGGGCAATTTTGAGAAAGACCATTAACGCTCGATTTAACTATCGCCAAATGGTGAGGCGTTCACTTGCTAAAAACTGGGATGTTCGCTCGGCTGAAGAACAACAGGTATTTATTGAGTTATTTAAATCTTTGCTAGAGAACTCGTATGCCAATAAACTTGAATCTTTTAGTAATGAAAAAATCAACTATCTCGATGAAGTGGTCAAGGGTGAATACGCTCTTGTTAAGACAGAGGTAGTCCGAAAAGCTACTACCATTGGGGTTGATTACAAACTCATCCGAGAAAATGGTGTCTGGCAAGTATATGATTTTGTTGTTGAGGGCGTCAGTATGATCCGTAATTACCGTGCGCAGTTTACTAAAATTATCCGCAATCACTCCTATGAGGTCTTAGTTCAGAAATTAACAGACAAAATAAATGCTTTATAAAAAGGGTCAAGCGTGTCCGGAGAACTCTAGTAAATATTAATGTCTGCTCACAACCTATGTAGAATTTGTCCTATAATTAGGATGGATTTTTTTCTATCCACCATACACCCGATACTTCCTTTTTTAGGTGTCCTAACTTTGATCGCATGATTAAAAGCACCGCCCCTACTCGAATCGATTTGGCCGGGGGAACTCTCGATATATGGCCTCTCTACCTTCAGTTTGGGAATCCGCCTACACTCAATGCAGCTATTAATCTTTATGCTACAGTTGAATTAACTCCAAGGAATGATAAGAAGATTTTTGTTGAATCGAAAGACCTTCTATTACAGGTTAAATTCAAATCTCTTGCATCTTTGCCGGAAGTGCATCCTCTGGACCTCATTTTAAAAACACTTAAATATTATCAACCTAAAAAAGGGTTGAATATTGTGACATCAAGCGAGGCTCCACCTGGGTCTGGAATTGGGGGGTCATCAGCTTTGAACATAGCTTTGCATGGCGCTCTAAATGCATTTACGAAAAAAGGTCTCAGTAAAAAAAAGATGTTGGGGGTGGCAATGAATATTGAGACTCAAATTATTTCTGCTCCTACCGGCTGGCAGGATTATTTCCCTCCGTTATATGGAGGAGTGCGATCGGTACGACCAGGATATGATGGTGTGGCTTCGGTTGCCTTACCCATTTCTTTGCAAAAACTTAGCGAGAGCATGATTTTATGTTATACCGGAAATCCAAGGCGTTCTGGTATTAACAACTGGGAAGTTATGAAGAAGGTTCTAGATAAGGATTACGCGGTTACGGAGAAGTTGAAAAAAATAGCGCAGATAGCAAGAGAAATGGATAAAGCATTGACCTTAGGGCGCATGAAAAAGGTGACGGCCTTATTTGCTCGCGAGTGGGAGGCTCGAAAAGCACTAGCGCCAACTATTAGCACCCCACAGATAAATAAACTAATATCAGGTGGAATGAAAAAAGGGGCACAGGCTGCCAAGGTATGTGGCGCAGGCGGAGGCGGGTGCATTGCTTTCATGGTACCGCTTAAACAAAGACAGTCAGTTGTCTCAGAGTTGGTTCGCCTCAACGGCCGTGTGATTCCATTTTGTTTTGTTCAGAGAGGACTTCGTGTTCAAGTAACCTAGTCCACTACTATTACTTGTTAAATTTTGGATGGGGATCGGTTGTTGAAGTAGTTTTACACAGGTATTTGAGGTTTAGTTGTTTAGGTATTTTCTGTTTTATCAAGTTCAGGTGAGTCCTCGAAATTAATTTCCTCTTCGTTATCGTCGGATGTTTTATTTTCGGTTGTGAGACGTTTTTTTATCAGGCCCATATCTTTTTTGTTTTTTATGATTTTTTTAAGGAGATGCTTCACCTCATCTTCCGGAAACAAGTTGTTAAGATCTGTCTCGGTATCTGGAAACAATTCGTTTAAATCAATTGTTTGTTCATCAAGATGTTTCTCTAAAGAACTTCCCTTTTTCATCGATGAGGGTTCATCGCCTGGGGCAGAATTTTTTGAAATAAGATCAGGTGTTGATTTTGGGTCTTGGCTTGGGTTAAAACTGTTCAAGAAAGTCTCCTTAATTTGTGTATATAGTAACCAAGTAATCAGGTTAAAACAATCCTTTGGTTTTTAGGGTTTTTTAGAACCTTGCAAGCCAGATTCCAAAAAATAGAGCGAGAGAAAATGTAACCAAGACGGGAATAGTCGTTTTTTTTATTTGCTGGATTGTTTTAGGGACAATTTTTCGGTTTTCTGGTGATAGGTCCAGATTGGCAATTCGAGCTCGC
>JAPYPM010000062.1 GCA_029937635.1 Nitrospinaceae bacterium | reverse complement strand
GTGTACCAACAGAAGTACCTCCAATTTTCAATATCACATCTCCAATACGTATTCCTGCCTGGTGAGCGGGATCCCCTTCAAAAACAGAGTTTACCCAAACACCTTCACCTGCTTTTCCTTTTACTTGTTGGGCAATTTCCTTAGTCACTAGTTCGATACCAACACCCAACCAACCCCGCCGAACCTCTCCAAATTTAAGCAAGTCATCCACAACATTACGAACAATATTGGAGGGAATGGCAAAACCGATACTCTGCGCATAATTGATGATAGCCGTATTAATTCCTATAATATTGCCTCTAATATTTAATAGCGGACCACCACTATTGCCTGGGTTAATCGACGCGTCAGTCTGAATATAGTCTTCATAACGTGAAAGGTTTACATTTTCTCTATTCAAACCGCTGATGATTCCAAAGGTCAGTGTGTCGTTGAGACCATATGGATTTCCTACCGCAACGACTAATTGCCCAATCTTAAGCCCAGAGGAATCACCCAATACAGAAGTCGACAAAGGCTTTTCCGTTTCAATCTGAACCACTGCAATATCTGTATCCTCATCTGCTCCCAAAACAGTACCTACCTTCTCTTCCCCACCAAGCAAGGTAACCTTTACTTTTCCGGACCCCCGAACAACATGACCATTAGTAACGATAATTCCATTTATCCCATCAATAATAACGCCTGAACCTGCACTGGCTGGCATCCCAGAATTGTTGCCCTGCTGGCGAATCGAAGGCGAAGGAGGAACATATGCTGACAAACTTACTACCGATGGACGAACCTTGTCTGCAAGAGACACCAGTGCCTCTTCTAGATCGGCTAAAAGGTTTGACCCTGTTGAATCTGCATAAACGGGATTAGAGGAAAAGAAAAGAAGGCACGCAAAAAAAATAATCGTACTTAATAGTTTGTTATTTGTAAACTGGTGGCCCATTAGTAGTTTAATCAATCAGAGTTTTTAAATGAACACAAATATTAGTGCGTTTCTGATTATGCAGGAGCGGCCAAAATAATTGAGAATCAAAAAAATAAACTGTAAATATTGCAAATGCTACTAATCCCTCAAATAAGCCATTCGATTTAGGCTCTAAGCTTACCTATAATTATTTGCGAATAAGCTCAGCAAAGAAGAATAATAGAAGTTAAAAAACTCTACTGATAAGTAAGAATTCTGTCAAGAAATATTCCCAGAATGGTACCCACAATAAAACAAGGGTGATCTAGCTTTCCTTCGTGATGATTATTTATGTCCTTCCAACTATTAATCGCAATTTTCTTTTTACATTAAAATGTAGTAAACATAAGACATGGATTACAATAATTTTGAGTCAAAGTCCGCTCAGGAAATATTACAATGGGCTAAAAATACATATGGCAAAAAAGCGGGGCTCGCTTCCAGCTTTGGCATGGAGGATATGGTCTTAATTGACTTGCTGGCCGGGTTACAGGGAGATATCACAATATTCACATTGGACACCGGTCGCTTGCACGAAGAAACCTACGAAGTTATGGAACGTGCTCGATCCAAATACGGGATTACAATAAAAGCCTATTTCCCTGATAAAGAAGAAGTAGAAATTCTTCAAAAAGACAAAGGTTTTTTTTCCTTTCGCGAAAGCGTGGAAAATAGAAAGGAATGTTGCACTATTCGTAAGGTAAAACCTCTTAACAGAGCACTTGCTAATTTGGATGCTTGGATCACGGGCCTTCGACGAGAGCAAGGGATAACCCGAGTCGACGTCAACAAAGTTGCTCTAGACGATAACCACAACTCTTTAATCAAGATCAACCCATTAGCTGACTGGTCATTAAATATGGTCGAAGAATACATCAAAGCTAACGATGTTCCGATTAATGCTCTCCATAAAAAGAACTACCCGAGTATTGGATGCGCCCCTTGCACACGCTCAATAGAAACAGGGGAAGACGTAAGATCAGGACGATGGTGGTGGGAAAATCCAGAGCACAAAGAATGCGGACTTCATCCTCGATCTTAGATCAAAATCAACAAACTGCTCCTTAAATACTAAATAACAACTACCGTTTTTCAATACTATCCATAACTCGTTTCGGATCAGCAAGCACATCAACAACCCACATTATGATTGACCTCACCATTTCTTTCACCGTCTCAAAGTGACTGCGTTTATGTTTGACCTTGCCTTTTTGCCAGCAAGTTTCTATTGTTTTTTCAGCTTCAAAAAGAAGATGAGGCAAAATCTGAAACGACAATATTCCGACCAGCATAAATTCCTGGAGGGCTTCGCTTTTCGAAAAAAACTTTGACTTTGAACCGGAAACTATTTCCATAAGAGACTGTGGTGAGGATGTCCGCACCAAGATCATGGAAATCCAAATCATACATGCCAGCCTAGACACTGAATAAATACTACACTCTAAGCCTTCTTTTGTGACAGAAAGATAAAGTTTGCTAAAAAAAACAAGCGGAGTCCCTGGGGTCAAAAACAAAGGTGTCAGACCAAGCACAAAAAACATAATTCTTAAGGCCATCAAGCGTTTCCACGCTTCCAAAATAGATGTCCCAGAAATCAACATTCCCAAGTGACACAAAAAAAATATACCCACAAGCGCAATACTATCACCTGCACCGGTAATAAAAATACAAACAAGAGCTAAAACTATTTTACTACCTGCTCCAGTAGCATGGAGAATAGAATTTCCCGGGTCGTAAGCAGAGTTTTGGGTACTCGTCATAACAGTCAAGACACTTACCTTAAAAAATATCAAGATATTCAGTATGTTAAAGTAACTTAAGTAAAATAATCTATTACCTCAGCTTGGTCAAACTTAGAATGAATTCTAAGAACATTATTGAAAAAACTCGTCTCTACGTAGAAAAAGAGATGGCTGGCGACAGTTCAGGTCACGATTGGTGGCATATCTATCGTGTCTGGTCTATCGCAAAAAAAATTGCTCAAAAAGAAAATGCCGACCAAGTGGTCGTGGAGCTTGCTGCCCTGCTCCACGATATTGCGGATTGGAAATTTAATGATGGGGATGAATCTGCAGGACCCAAGCAGGCAGCCTGCTGGCTAAACACAAATAATGCAGAGCCCAAGCTAATTGATTCAGTGTGCGAAATTATTTCAACATTGTCATATAAAGGGGCAAACGTAGCCACTCCTATGCGCACGATCGAAGGTAAAATCGTACAAGATGCTGATCGTCTAGACGCTATAGGGGCAGTGGGTATTGCACGGACCTTTGCCTATGGTGGAAACAAAAATCGACTGATATATCACCCAGACGAAGCTCCTGTTATGCATGAAAGTTTTGAACATTACAAAAGCAATAAGGGACATACAATCAATCATTTTCACGAAAAACTTTTATTGCTCAAAGATAGAATGAACACGCAATCTGCCAAAAACCTTGCAGAGCAAAGACATCTCTTTATGAAAAAATATCTGGATCGCTTCTATGAGGAATGGAATGGTGACGCATAAAGTAATCCAGCAAGCGGCAGAGTTAATCACTAACGCAAAACGAGCATTATTCCTGACAAGCGCGGGAATGAGCGCAGATTCGAATATCCCAACTTTTAGAGATAAAGATGGCTATTGGAAAAACTTTCCTCCATTTAAAGAAAAAAATCTTCAAGCTCAAGATCTAGCGAGCCCCTGGGCCTTCCATAATGAACTAACACACGCATGGGCCTTTTACGAATGGCGGCGACAAAATGCCAGTAAAAACATACCCCATGAAGGCTATAAAATCATCGATCAATGGATGAAAAAGTACTTTGCAGAAGCCTTCATACATACTACTAACACGGATGGTTATCATCTTCGTTCAGGATGTTCTACCAACAAAATACTTGAAGTACACGGATCAATGTGGCGGCTCCAATGTCTTAATGTTTGTTCACATGTTTTCTGGGTTGAAGAAACAGTTCCTCTTTGTAAGCTCAACCGGAAAACCATGAAAGCTTCCAGCTATCCAATCTGCCCCCAATGCCGTGGGACTGCTCGTCCACATATCCTGATGTTCGGAGATATGGATTATGTAGGTCACCCAGAACAAGAAAAAAACTTTCAAAACTTCCTCACAAAAGAAGTCGATCTTGCCATACTAGTTGGCAGCTCAGGAGCAGTACCCACCAATGACTACCTTGCCCTTGAGCTTAAAAATAGGGGAGCGAAGCTTATAAATATAAACCCGGATCAATCAGCCAATAACATAGCCCAAGCGGAGGTTTTTATTCCACTGAAAAGTGGCGATGCATTTTCACAGCTTGGGGCATTGGTTTTTTGAGCATAAAAACACCAGTCTCCTTAGTTAATAATATTAATTAAAGATCCCTAATATAGATTAAAGATATAGTATAATTTACAAAATTATTTCTCTATAATAGAACTATTAAACTTATATAAATAGAGATACTAAAGATGAAAGTTTTTCTAGCTACTCTTGTTTTATTTTTAATGGGCAGCATTTCAGCTCAAGCAAATTGCAGCAAGTCAAAAATTTGTTCCATGCTTGGAAAAATGAATCACTTTTCCATCTTAGATAAATGCCCTGACGCTGGATCTTTATTGGCAGAATGTAAAAAAGTCAATGAAACTACCATAGAGGACCTTCCTCCTGGAGAATTTGTTGATAACGGTGATGGGACCATAACGGACACCACCAACAAACTTGTATGGATGAGAACAGGTGAACACGATAAGCAAGGGAAGCTGAACAAAGTTAAACTCAAAATAGCCAAAAAATTAGCAGCCGCATCTAGTCACGCTGGCCTTTCCAATTGGCGCATCCCTTCACTTCCTGAATTTAAGACATTGTTTTTTTCCAAGCGGGTTCATAATGCTGGAGGGAAAAAAGCTTGGATCAATCCGGTTTTTGACGATGGGGTGGGTCACTATTACTGGACTAGCACAACCTGCGACCAAGTCTCTGTGATCACAGACCGATACCAGAAAAAGATTTGCCAACAGGGCGAATTAGGTGCTTGGCTAGTTCACTTCAACATTAATGCGGTCTTCTGGCACCATAAGAGTGAAGATTATCACGTCTGGTTAGTAGCAGACTTAAAATAGTCTGAGTAGTTTTTTGCTAGCTTAACAACAATCCAGTTATTATAAATTCAAAGAATCTCTTCCTTATTTAAAGATATATTCAATACAGCCACGTATCAAGCAGATCACCGCTTCCCATTCTAATAAAACAAATGCATATTAAAACCTTTTTAAATAGTGCAAACAGACGGTTAAATATATTTAATTTAAATCAATATTATTAATAAATAACCAAAATAATTGTCCATCAGCACACAAGTAGCGTTGGATTTAAACACCTTATATCGATATATTATATAAATAAATAATAAAGGAGTACTATCATGACATTAGATGGCGAAATCACTGAAATCACAAGCCCGCCCAACAAAGCTGATCGTTTTAGGGGTATCACTATTTGGGTCCCAGCAACAGAGGAGCACACCGAGATAACTTTACCGGTTGAGGATTTTAAAAAGGCAGGGCTTGCTGAAGGCGACCAAATCGCAATCAAATTAGAAAAAAAATTCGACATAGACGCAATGGCGCAAGACCTCTTCAAAGGAAAGTTATAGGAATTTACTTGGTTAAGTATAATTTTTATATTCAGTTGTTTTAAAGTTGCTGCATGTTTCTAAATTTATATGACATCGATTTCAAGTGAACCTCCAAAGGTTCTACAAATATGAAAAAAACAACCCACTTGAAACAATTGGGTGAGTTCGGACTGATTAAACGACTTCGTTCCAAATTAAATAGCCACTCATCACGAATAAAAAAAGGGATCGGAGATGATTCCGCAGTTTTTTCAACACATCCAAATACGTTACAGCTAACATCGACAGACGCACTCATAGAATCCATCCATTTTGATTTAAAAACAATTTCCCCAGTTCAATTAGGACGCAAGGCTATAGCCGTAAATATAAGTGACATTGCGGCTATGGGAGGAACCCCATACTTGGCACTTATTTCATTAGCTCTCCCCTCATCCATATCCACCAAGTTTATTGACAAACTATATTCAGGATTAAAAACAATATGTGATTCAAATAAAATAGAATTAGTGGGTGGCGATACCGTAGCCTCCCCTAAACATTTGTTCATCAACGTATGTGTTGTGGGTGAGGCGTTTAAAGATCGAGTCTTTTATAGAACAGGAGCAAAACCAGGTGATCAAATTTTTGTTACAGGTAATTTAGGTGATTCTGCCATGGGGCTCAAAATTCTAAGGGAAAAAATTAAAAAATCAGGAACTATAAAACACAAAAACACACTTGTAAAAAAACATTTGGAGCCAATCCCTCGAGTAAAGGAATCTAGCCTATTAGCCAGATCGAAACTAAAAATAACATCGATGATTGATATAAGCGATGGCCTAACTCAAGACTTAGGTCACCTTTGTACCGAAAATAATCTTGGAGCAAATCTTTACGAAGACAGTCTCCCTGTTTCTAAAGCTTTATTTAATGTATGCTTGCAAAAAAAATATAATCCAATTGATTGGACCTTACAAGGTGGAGAAGATTATGAATTGCTGTTTACAATAAAGCCAGAAGATGTTAAAAAATTAAAGAAATTATTTTTAAAGGCTAATGTCTTTGTATCCCATATTGGGGAAATTACCAAATCTCCAAAAAAAATAATCTTGATAAAGGAAAATGGTAGCAAAATTCCTCTTAAAGCTGCGACGGGGTTCAATCACTTTAAGTAAAAGTAACGATAGCAACCTTGTCATTTAAATTGAGATATACCCACCAAATTAAATTTAATGATTTCGTTTTAAAAACGTCGCTAATATTAGGAGCCGGCTAACACCTTGGACGAGTCTATATTACCGCATATCCTTCTTCTAACAGTCCTTCTTGTTTTGTCAGCTTTTTTTTCTGCCTGTGAAGCAGCTTTTTTCTCTCTCACATCATTTCAACTAAAAGAATTAAAAGAAGAGAAGGGGCGCTGGGGGCTCGCCGCAAATGATCTCCTTGAAAAACCAAGAGAATTACTCATAACCATTTATATTGGAAACGAGTTAGTAAATATTGGCGTATCCGTTATCACGACATCTATTTTTATAAATCAATTTGGAAATTTTGGGATAGGTATCGCAATTGGAGTGGGAACCTTTCTTTTGCTTGTCTTTGGAGAAATTATTCCAAAAACTCTATCGCTACAATTTCCTCAAACTTATGCTATTTCAGCCGCATACCCTCTTAGATTTTTTGCCTTTCTAGTAAGACCAATACAATCAGTCCTTACATTAGTCGCAGAAAAATTTATCTCATTTACAGGGTTTACCTTTAGTAAAGATAAAAAAACCGCAATCACTAATGATGAGTTTCGTACAATGGTTCAAGTGGGTGAAGGCGAAGGGGTAATTGATTCGGAGGAAAGCGAACTCATCCATAACGTTATAAAATTTGGAGAAACAACTGCAGCAGAAGTTATGACACCTAAAATAGATATATTTACACTATCTATTGATGATAATCTTGAAGATATCCTACCGCGTATTATAGAAAACTTTTATTCGCGCGTACCTGTTTTAGATAGTGATGGAGAAAGCTTCGCGGGAATTTTATTTACCAAAGATTTAAATAAATTAAAGAACCTACCTCCTGATAAATTTAGTCTCAAAAGTGTATTGCGCCCCTTCCTTTCGATTCCACAGACAAAAAAAATCAAAGAACTCCTACAGGAATTTAAAAAAAGAAAACGCCACATAGCTGCTGTCTTAGACGAGTACGGTAGCATCTGTGGATTAGTAACTCTGGAAGATATTCTAGAAGAACTCGTTGGTGAAATTGATAGTGAAATGCGCCTTGAAGAAAATCCTTTAGTCAAAATTGATGATAATAGTTTTCGTCTTCTAGCAACCTACCCGGTAGATGAGTTCAACACGCATTTCCAAACTCAGATTTCCGAAGAAGAGTACGACACAGTTGGTGGTTTTGTGTTTGGTCTTTTTGGCAGAATACCAAGGTCAGGCGAAGCAATAGCTCACGAAAATTTAAAATTCAGAGTTGAAAAAATGAAGGGAGCTCGAATATTAAATCTTCATTTAACTGTTATAAGTAAAATTACTAATAATGATCAAAAAAAGGTTGTGGAAAAAATATAATGGACCTTTCAACCACCTTAATTTTAATTGGAAGCTTTATTCTCATGGAAGCTTTTTTTTCTGGATCAGAAATTGGCATGATTGCGATTAACCGGATCAAAATGAAGAAGAAAGCTGACGAAGGAAATGTCTCTGCCCAAATTGTTCTTGATTTATTGAATACACCAGAAAAGCTATTTGCCACCACGTCACTCGGAACTAACCTTGCTGTCGTTTCTAGTACTTCTATTTTTACAGCTTACATGGTAACGAATATGGGACCAAAGGGCGAACTAATGGCCATGGTTATCCTTTCACCCATCATTCTATTTGCAGGAGAAATTGTTCCAAAGATAATTCTACAAAACCGTGCAGATATGATCATGCCATTCCTGATTAGACCTCTAAATATAAGTCTAGAACTCTTATCCCCTATCATAAGTTTCTTCACCGGTATTTCTAATTTTGTTACTTACAAGTTAATTCGATTGCCAAAGGAGGATAAAAAGTCATTTAGCCGTGATCAAATTCTGCAAGTTCTCAGTTTAGACTCTCAAACAATCGCTTTGGATGCCGCCGAGAGAACTATGATCCATAAAATTTTTAATTTTGGAGAAATTACTGTCGATCAGTGCTTGGTGCCGCTCGTCCAACTTATAGCTATTCGTGATGATTCAACTTTGAAAGAAGCGCACCAACTTGCAGTTGAGACAGGTTTATCAAGGTTTCCAATCTTTCACGAGAGAATGCATAATATTATTGGCATTCTGAATACTTTTGATCTGTTAAACCAAACAATAGACGACTCACCTCTAGCCCACCTTATCCGACCTGCGCATTATATTCCTCCTAATAAGAAAATTGACGACCTCCTAAAGGAACTACAAAAAAGAGGCTTGCATATGGGAGTGGTAGTAGATGAGTATGGTGGTTGTATTGGACTTACAACAGTAGAGGATTTACTTGAAGAAATTGTAGGAGAAATCGAAGACGAATACGACAAACCAGAACAAAAGTTTCAGCCATATCATGGAGGCGGTTATATCATCGATGGAGAAATGGAAATAGATGCGATCAACGAAACTATCAAACTTAACCTACCTACGGGGGATTACGAAACTCTTGCTGGATTGATTTTGAATCGGTTGGAAACGATCCCCCAAACTGGCGAACAAATCACCGTAGAAGATGTCCGACTGACGGTAAAAGAAACTAGTCGACGAAAAATCCAATCAATCATCGCAATCAAAGTCATCCCCGAAAAAATTCCAAAAGACTTAGCAACAGACTAAAATCATCAGCTAAACAGTTATCTCGCCCTCTAATTCTTTATAGGCTTCAATAATTTCTAAAAATTTGAGATGCGCTTCCTGTGCCTGTTCTTCTCCAAGGTGGGCAGTTTTATCAGGATGATATTCCATTAACATTTGATGGTATGCTTTTTTTATTACATCATGGGGTGCTTTGGAGGAAACACCTAGGATAGTATAGGGTGTTCTTAAAGCCACAAGATAATACTTGTCTCGGATTAAATCATGCTGATCATATGACAAACCTAAAAGTTTTGATAATTGATTTAATTCATTCTGAACGACCTCACTTAATTTCCCTTCAGCCAAAGCAACCCTATAAGCCAATGCAAGTAAAAGAGAAGTATAGTGATTATTACAAGCTTTACAGTATTGTTTAACGATTAGATTTAAATCGGGGTTTACCTTCTGCGTTTCATCAACAACATTATCGATGAAGCTAAGTTCACCAGCAGAATAACTAAGATTTTTTTGGAAAAATATTTTTATTGCCGTTCGGGAATGAGGTTTTACACTTCCACGAATCATAGATATTTTTGTCATCACAACCGCAATACAAGTAACAAAAACTCCTTTATCATTAAGTCCAGGAAGAGATTTATTGATTTTATTCTGGAGCTTCTTAGTAACAATATGCTGCAAGGCACCACCAATAACGGCTCCCATTGGACCACCTCGCAAAAAACCCATACCAGCTCCAACAATCCAAGACACCGAGAATTACTCCTTCAATGATATAAAAACCTGAGACAAAATTCTTAACAACTAATTAAAAAAAGTCTGACAAAGGATTACTTGTAAAAAGGATAGAAAAAAATATTTTCTGTATTAACATAAAAACTTAAGCTATAGAGATTCATAATAACAAGAGCTAGATATTAATAATAATTAATTTCACACAGTTTAGAAAGGAATTTATATGATCAAGCATATTGTGATGTTTAAGTTAATAAACAAAAATAACGAGAATGTAGAAAAAGTTGTCAATGCATTAAAAACACTCAAAGGTAATATTGACGTCCTTTGTTCTGCAGAAATCGGGGTAAACTTTAACAAATCTGATCGAAATTACGATATCGTACTGATAACAAAATTTAAGGATCGTAATACTCTTAAAACTTACGATACTCATCCTAAGCATCTTCCTGTCGTTGAAACCGTGCGCTCACTTTGCTCAGGGTCGGTTGTTGTTGACTATGAGACAGATCTTAACTAATAGTAAAAGAACTGCTTTGCGACTTAATAAATACTGAACAACCAATTGTTTTTAGCCTAAAACGAAACTCTCTGCTAATAAAATAAACTCTTGAAATTTAGAATTAAAAATGATACTAATTACGGCAATTTTTTAATTATATTAAAATAAAAAATTAGTATTAATCAAATATCTTATCAACAAAAATTGACTAGCATACTGAACAATATTTTGCTTCCAACCTAAGTTAAGACGACAACAGTTATAGGGACTCATATAAGTGACAAATTCAAAGCAGGAACAAACAAGACTATAACTTTATCTTTTGAGGAGATTCTAGATGGCAGCCAAAAAAAAATCTATCAAAAAAAAACCCTCTTCGAAAAAAGAGACAAAATCCGTTAAAAATAAGTCTTCTTCTAAATCGAAGGTGCAAAAAAATATTAAGG
>JAPYPM010000061.1 GCA_029937635.1 Nitrospinaceae bacterium | reverse complement strand
GGATGGGGACAATCAGCCCAACACAGCAAAAGTCTGCATTCATTTTTTGCCCATGTACCCGGCCTAAAAGTAATAATGCCTACTACGCCCTTTGATGCGAAAGGACTTCTAGCATCGGCTATCCGTGACGACAATCCTGTTATTTGCCTAGAACATCGATGGTTATATGATATTGTTGACAAAGTAGATGTTGCCCCTGAGGCTTTGGTTCCATTAGGGAAACCAAATGTATTGCAAGAGGGGACTGATCTAACTATAGTTGCAACCTCTTGGATGAATATTGAAGCCTTAAGAGCAGCAGAGGTTGTCAATAAATTCCACGGAAAAAAAGTAGAAGTAATTGGCCCTCGCACTATAGCCCCACTCAACTATAAAATAATATATGAGTCGGTAAACAAAACCGGACAATGTATCGTCGCTGATTACGATTGGGTAAACTGTGGATTCAGCGCTGAGGTAGCTGCGCGTGTTTCTGAATCATGCTTCAACAGACTAAAGTCCCCCGTTACTCGATTGGGGTTTAGTGAAACACCCTGCCCTACCACAAGGCCTCTTGAGAATAAATTTTATCCAAATACCATTGATATTGTTAGGCAAGTGGAAAGCAAGTTAAATCTAAAACCTTCAGACTTGTCTAAAGAAAAATTTTACAGTTACGAAAATAAATTCAAAGGTCCATTTTAATCAGAACTAATAAAATTTCACCGAATATTTTAAGAGGAAAAATGTTTTATCCATTAAGTTCAAATTCCTGGGGAGATGAAGAAGCATTAGTTTTCAAACAAACACTGGAAAAAGGTCGCTTCACTATGGGAGAGAGTGTAAAGGAATTTGAGTCGTCTTTTGCAGATAAAATTGGTATTCAAAATGCACTCATGGTCAGCTCTGGATCTATGGCAAACCTTGTAGGTCTTTCGGCGCTATTTTATAAAAAACACAACCCTTTAAAACGGGGAGATGAAGTCATTGTACCTTCTATTTCTTGGGCCACTACTTATTACCCTCTACAACAATATGGCTTAAAGTTAAAATTTCTTGACGTCGAACTAGACACTTTAAATATTGACGTATCTCGGCTTGAAGATGCACTGACATCAAAAACTCGCATGGTTGTCGCCGTTAGTATTCTTGGTAATCCCTGCGCCCTAGATATTTTACGTGAATTTTGTGATAACAATGGGCTATATCTATTCGAAGATAATTGCGAATCAATGGGGGCATCTCTCAATGGTAAACCTTGTGGAACTTTTGGTGATATTGCCACATTTAGCACTTTTTACTCTCATCACATTTCAACTATGGAAGGTGGAATAATTGTCACAAAAGATAAAGAAATCTATCACCTGGCTAAATCACTAAGGGCGCATGGGTGGACCAGGGACATCCCTTCAGGTTCACTAGTCTATGAGAAAGATGATGACGATTTTTACGAAGCCTACCGCTTTATCCTTCCAGGTTACAATGCACGGCCTTTGGAATTAAGTGGGGCTCTAGGGGTCGAACAACTTAAAAAATTGGATTCTCTTATAGACATCAGGAGACAAAATGCTCGTATTTTTGTTGACTTGTTTGCTGATGACGAACGCTTTATAATCCAAAAAGAAAATGGATCAAGTAGCTGGTTTTCCTTCACCATAGTTCTCAATCCGAAAATTCTCATAAAGAGATCAAAAGTGATTCATGCATTGAGAGATGCTGAGATCGAATTTCGAATAATCACTGGGGGTTGTTTTCTTCGCCATGACGTAATTCGGTACTTCGACTATGAGACAGTAGGAGAAATTGTCAATGCTAATATTATTCACGATCGTGGTTTTTTTGTTGGTAATTATCCCATAAATCTCAAACCTCAAATCGAAAAACTTAAAGATGTTCTTGACCGTGCCACTTGTTAAATTGAAACTATTCCCTAATTTTACAACTAGAGGCTAAATCAAAAAGTGGAAGCAATTATTCTTGCAGGTGGTCTAGGGAAACGTTTAAGGTCGACCGTCCCAGACTTACCAAAACCAATGGCACCAATTAAAGGAAAGCCCTTTTTGTGGTACCTACTCAATTATTGGTTACACCAAGGAATAAATCATTTTATTTTATCCGTAGGATATAAGTTTGAAGTGATCCGCGAGCAGTTTGGAACAAAGTTTAAAAATGCTGAGGTGAGTTATGCAATTGAAAACAAACCATTGGGTACCGGAGGAGGTCTACTTCTTGCGATTAAACATCTTAGGTCAAAAGAACCTTTTTTACTTCTCAATGGAGATACGTTCTTTGCTATAAACCTTAACAGTCTTTTCAAATATCACCAAAAACGTACATCTGATATAACTTTATCTTTGATTGAAACCAAAAACAACAAGAGATATGGTGGCATTTTGTTAGACAAACATGGAATGATATCCTCTATCAATTCCCAAAACAATTTGTTTAATACCAACATGGCTAATGGGGGTGTTTATATTATAAATGGTCCTCTTTTTAGCCAGCACACCCAAAAAAACTTTGAGAAATATTCGCTGGAAGAAGAACTTTTACCTCAGTTACTGATGCAAAAAAAACGCATTGCAGGTTTTATCAGTAAAGACTCATTCGTCGACATAGGAATACCACACGATTATACGCTTGCAGCTGATATCCTATCTCAACATATGTAGCATTATACAGTGGAGGAAACATTCATGGGCAACCACATTCTGGTTACAGGAGGCGCAGGCTATCTAGGCTCAGTAATGGTGCCAGAACTTTTAAACGCGGGTCATAAAGTAACGGTTTACGACAATTTTATTTATGGCCAAAATAGTCTTGCACATATTTGTCATAGCCCAAACTTTAATGTTGTGCGTGGGGATGTTCGGACAAAGGATAAAATTGCGCCATTACTTAAAGATGTAGAGATTATAATTCCTTTAGCAGCTCTTGTTGGAGCACCACTTTGCAACTCCAATCCAGTCGGAGCAAAAACCGTCAACCACGACGCTATGCTATCCTTGTTTAATCTAGTGGGGAACGATCAGCCTATTTTAATGCCAACAACAAACAGTGCCTACGGAACAGGAGATAAAAACAGTCCCTGCACCGAAAACTCTCAATTACGTCCAATTTCCAGTTATGCCAAAGAAAAAGTTGAAGTGGAAGTTGCTTTGATGAAACGCCGTAATTCAATAAGTTTTCGCCTAGCCACTGTATTTGGCATGTCTCCTCGAATGCGAATTGATCTTTTGGTTAACGATTTTACCTACCGCGCTGTTTATGACCAATTTATTATTTTGTTCGAAAGCCACTTTAAAAGAAACTTTATCCATATACGTGATGTAACTCGAGCATTCTTACATGCGATTGACAATTACGAAAAAATGAAAGGGGAAATTTATAACGTCGGTCTTTCCGATGCTAATTTATCAAAAAAAGAACTATGCGAAAAAATTCAACAATATGTACCCCGTTTCATTTTCAACGAAGCTGCTATAGGCAAAGATCCAGATCAAAGAAATTACATTGTTTCTAATAAAAAAATAGAAAATACTAACTTTTCCCCAATTTATTCCCTAGATTCTGGGATAGAAGAACTAGTCAAAGGTTACTCTATGATAAGAAACTCCAAGTATGGAAACATATAAACTACTGAAAAAAAATTGATCAGCTACAACATAATATCTCTAAGTTAAGTAAATGCCTTTGATTAAAAAAATAAATCATCAAACGATTTCTTAAGCGGTAAAGATCCTCTACCCCAAAATAAAAACCACGTTTATGATACACGTTGTAAAAAATAGATACTGGATTTTATATTTCTGTACTTTTATAACGCTAGCGATAATGTCCTCGCTAAAGTACCACAACCTAAACACAACTTTTTTTGATCTAGGTGTATTTTTAAATAATTTTTCAATGATTGCCTCAGGCCAGTGGCAATCTTTATTTTTAAGCCACGTTCAACCATTAGGCCTTTTTTGGGCTATCCCATTTTATTTTTTTTCTACAGATTGGGCTGCAACGATTATCTTGACTTGTCAGGCGGGATTTTTAGTTTTGCCAGTAATCGGTCTATATCGCCACTTTGGAATAATACCTGCCCTCGCCTTTTCTATTTACTTTCCTCTTTGGTACAATGCTTTGTTCGATTTTCATATTGATCATCTTGCAATTCCCATCCTATTCGGATTCTTTTTTTTTGAGCGAAAGGGAAAGTTACCTCATGCCGTCTTCCTAGCGGTTCTTTTAGCCTTAGTAAAAGAACCATTTGCCCTTCAAACAGTCTTTTGCGGCCTGTATCTATTTTTAGCCCGAAAAAATTATCTAGCGGGTCTTCTATTAATTCTATTTGGGATGGCTTATTTCAGCGTCTGCACCGAATATATTCAATATTATTTTAATTCACCTTTTATCAGCATAACAGGTGGGTGGGATCCCGTTTCTCATAATAAAGCATTTGGTTGGTTAGGAAGCAGCAAACAAGAAATTATCCTATTTCTTATTACTAACCCTCATACGGTTTTATTAGAGATTGTGACTAACCAAGAAAAAGTCAAATATGTTTTATACATATTTGGAGCATTAGGGTTTATTCCTCTTTTACGCCCAATGATTTTATTACCTGCAATTCCTATCGTTCTTATACCGCTCTTATCAAACATTCCTGAGCATCATGCTTATAATACTCACTATACGGCTGGCTTGATTGCACCACTTATCATGGCTTTTTCTGAAGGCTTGCCTACTGCTAAAAAATTATGGGGTAAAGCCACCTTCCCAAATAATCTATTTACACCAATTTTAATCAGTGGCCTTTTAACATGTCATATATTAGTCTCTCCTTCACCCATAAGTAGAAAATTTTTTATTGAAAAATCATGGTTCTTTCATTACACAGTTTACATACCATCTAAAAGAACGCATATGATCAAATCTGCTGTAACAAAATATATCCCATTAAATCCTGAACTGGTAATCTCTTTACAAAATACATTGAATTTAGGTTACTTTAGCAAACACCGCAATATTTTCATATTTCCTCACGGTGCTACCGAAAAAAGAATGATTGCAAAGATCAATAGTTTGAATTGGGATGGATTTTGGCGTTTTATAAAAAACCAAAAATTAGAAAAAAACGTTAGCAACCCAATATTGGCAGATTATGTAATTATAGACTTAAAAAAACCTTGGTTTATTGCAGCCCAAGGCTGTCATTGGGTTAAAGGAATATGTCTAGAAGGTCAACAGAAATTTACAAGTAAGTTCTCAAGGTTAATAAAAAAAACAGAACAAGAATTTGAAACAATATATGAAAACGACGAATTTTTGATTTTGAAAAATCGATCTATTCAGTAAAAAAACAACTTAATCTTCACATTAGATTACAGGTAATCATCTATAAATGAATTTCCAAAAAAATTCTCTTTTCTTCCTCTGTTTGATGGTGTTTGTTATTTTTTTTCCAAGTGCCGGACTGACAAAAAACTTTATCTCTGAAGAAACAAACCTCATAAAAAAGAAAAAAACAAATAATGAATATCAAGTTTCAGCAAAGATTGTACCAAGACAAACCATGTTTAGAATCGAAAAATCATCGCCTTTAACCTGGACAAAAGATGCCGAATCATCTTCTTCTAATTCGACTGTGAAAGATGATAATTATAAATGGAACCCCGACAACGATGAAGTTTTGATAAATATCCCCATACAAAATAATTTCACACAGAAAAATAAAATACCAAAAAACATGTATGAAATTCAAATTGATTACCAGGATTTTTTTCCTAAAAACCCATCTCAATTTTCTCTTGAAATGACCGTGCTAGAAAAAGAAACTTCAACCTTTAAAAGAAGTCCCCTTACATGGAAAAAGAAAACTGTCACTGCGATGTCGTCGCAACTTTTTCCACCTAAAGTAAAAGAAGATCTGTTTTCCAGCCCAATAAAAAAAAAAAAATATCCTGTATTTAATTAAACGAGAATTGGGGTTTCCTTTTGATTTAACATGGAACTATACCCAAGGAAAATCCATCGCAAAAATCCATGAAGATCAGACTCTTTTCCAGCGACGATTTCATATGGACCTTACTTCTATTGAATTCATAGACATTATTTTTAGCGATAACGTTACTGAAAAAGACATAAAGAAATTTCACTGTAATTTTCGTATCAGCTCCACCAAAGTTTTTGAAAATAACAATATTACAAGAAAAGTTCTACGCCTTGGAGGTAAAAAAGTTATCCGATTCAATATAGGTGAATACGTACGTAATACTAATAAGGATAGTAATATAGTATTTTTAGAAGAAATGATTATTTTTCTTCCGGGGCTTGCAGACAAAATTATATTAGAGCGGCCAATTCAATCAATCAATTTTTATAAAAATAACCAACTCACTCAACGAATTCTCCAGGCGTCCTTAGATGTTGCTTCTGCTCAATGGATTAAAAAGGATATCACTTACCTATTCAAACACGAAATTGGTTTTCCCATTACTCCAAGCTGGCGATACTACCAAGATAAAAACACATCTGTATTTGAACGGACTTTGCACAAAGACTTAAACGAAGTTAACAGTATTGACTTTCTTTTAAATAATGAAGTTGCGACACCTGAAAAAATATCCTGTCAGCTTCGGGTTGGGTTTTCTGATCGTCCTTTTCCTTCTAAAACTATAGATTGCGACGACCTTTTAAAGGAAATTATAAAAATTGATGGGCATCATTTATTACGAATTCAACTTCATGACCTAGTTCACGAACTCTACTCACAAGGCAAAAAAAAAGTATTCCTAGAAGAAATAAAGCTCTATCTAAAAGGTTCGGTTGATTATTATATTAAAAATCAACTTTTAAAAACTGTTCTTTTTTTTAAAGTTGACAGGACTAATTCACATAAAATATGTTTCTACTCTTCAAAACCCTGCTCACGAACTGAATTATTATCTCCAACGAATAAACGATATATAGTAAATATGACTTTAATGAACGAGTTAATCGATAAAGATGCAAAATTGATTAACCTTACCTTAAAAATAAAAGCACAAAATTCAAAATCTCAGAGTAAATTTAAAATCAATACAGCTAGGGCAATCTTTCGAACAAAAAATAATCAACTCCTTTCTATTGCTGGTAAAGACTTGGCCCAAAGGTTGGGACGTTATTTCTCTAATCATACAAACAGGAGTTTTTTTTTTAAAGAAGCAGACGTGGAGAAATTTTATCCTGCTTCTTTAAAAAATCTTCCTAATAACAATGTTGCCCATCTTGATAATTGGTGGGACTTAGGTGTTAAGTCTATAGATTCAAAGTTTAATCTTGAGAATAAACTTCAGCTACCCACATCATCTTATTTAAGGACCCACCACCTCTTTCTAGAAAAAATAAAACCTACCGCCATTCTAACCAATCTAACGTTTGGAGTACAAACTCCGAACCCAAACTTACCGACTATTCAAATTGGACTTTTTTGGCGATTGTCGATTATCTTTATAACTATTATAATTTTAGGGTGGGTATCGAATACTAATAGAGGAAGGAAATTTTTACACCAATTTTTCTCTATGACATTAATCAACTTTCGGATTTTAGGAATTGAAAAGTATTATCATCTATACTTTCTTCTTTCAGCGACATTCTACCTTCTTGGATTACTCCTAGGATTAAGGCCCTATCAAAATCACCTTTTCACCATAGGATCAATTATTTTTTCCCTGGCATCGTATAATTTTGCGAAACTTAATTACTATAAAATTATTAATGTTTTGCCATGGTCTGGAGAAAAAATTTTTATCCAAAAAGACTTTTTACTGGGCAGTCTGTTTTTGTTTTTTCTTTCTACTGCTGCCCTTTTCAAAATGGCGACTTTAGACCGAGTAGCAGAACAAGCTGCAGGCATAGGGTTTATAATGCTCTTTACATTGGTTTTCCTCAATATATTTAAACCCTCTAATGAGACCAATGACCTAATCAACTTAAATGATAATAAGTATCTATAAAATAGAGTATCCATTTCTTAGACTTATTAGTAGTAATAATATTATTCTATTTTTTAAAATCTTACATGCTATTAAATTAGTTTTTTTAAGTGGCTCTGAGGAGGACAATATCTTTTATTTATTATTGTTTTTTATTTTTTTTTAATTGTCAGGATTTTTAGTTCCGGGTACTATTCTACATATTTTTTCTAGATTCTTTGTCAAGTTCTCTCTACCCGAATAGGAAAGGAAAGCTGTTTAAATAAGAATTTAATAAGCTTAAAAAAATTAAATGCGTTATCTACGGCCTAAGATAAAGTGAATGTGGCTGATTTTATTTTAGCGACCTCCTTTCTTCAGTTTCTTGAATTAATTACAATTAATTAATAGCCCACGATCACCAAATTCTATTTATTGACCTCTGGATTAACATTAAAGATTGAACCATTTCAATCCCATAGTTATCATACAAAATTTTTAATTCTGTAAGAATGACAAATTCACTGCTTAAAAAATTTATTCGTAACAACGCAATTGTTTTTATTTTACTGAATTCAGCTGGTTTATTAAGTTATATTTTTCAGGTTGTTTTAGGCAGAACATTACCACCTGACCAATATGGGAGTTTTAATTCTCTACTTGCAACGGGCGCACTTATCACAACTCCCATTACCATCTTACATTTAGTATTTTCTCGTTTTATTGCAAGAATAAAGGATCAAAAGCTACAGCATATAAAATCACTGCTCACTATAAGTTTGAAATTTATTTTATGTATAGCACTCGGCATTTTTTTAATTGGCTTGTCTTTCTCTCCATGGCTTAAAAACTTCCTCAACACTGAAACCACCTTACCTATAATATTAATGCTACTAGCAGCATGCTTTTCTAGTTTTCAACAAATATTCATTGCTGTATGTGAAGGGATGCAAAGATTTCTTTCTTTAGGAATGATTTCAGGAGGAGGAGCGCTTGCTAAACTTTTATTCGCAATTCTCTTCGTAGTTATCCTTGGCTGGGGTGTTGAAGGAGGTCTTCTGGCTCTTTCGTTCGCCACATTTAGTGCCTTAGCTTATGGGATATGGCAACTTCAAGATGTTTTTAAAGCGCAAGCAGTAGACCTTCACTCCAGTTCTTTAATGGAAATGACCCGCTTTTCGATTCCATCGTTTTTCATGATCACAATGGTTTCGATAATGTGTAATATCGATATCGTTTTGGCCAGACACTATTGCCCACCTGATCAAGCGGGGTATTATGCGACAGCTACTATTCTGGGGCGTATCGCCTTTTTTTTACCCTCCTCATTGCTTATGGTATTATTCCCTTCTGTCGCCAAAGCAACTGTTTCTGGCTCAAAGGATAACCATTACCTTTGGGTCAGTTTGGGTTTGACATTCATTCTCTCCGGTGGAGTCTTTTTAGTTTTTTTTATTGCGGGTCAGTCAATAGTTCAACTGTTTTATGGAGAGCAATACTATTCTGCAGTCCCAATTCTTGAAATCGTTTCAGCCGCTATGGGATTACTCGCCATGAGCCATGTTATCTTTTCCTATAATATGGCACGCTCCGAATTTGGTTTTCTGTGGCCCCTTTTTGGAGGTGTTATCCTGTTGTTATCTCTCGTATTTTTGTATCATGGTAGTGCGAAAACTATAGCTTGGGTTCTCCTATTTTCGACAGCTACAATATTTTTTGGAACCGTTTTAAATAGAGTTTATTTATCTTTTTTTCATCCAAAACCTTCTATTTAGTTTTTTAAATATAAATTTTACTTATTTAGCATTAATGTTAAATACACCACTTTCTTTTTAACTATTTTAAGGATGCGGAAGTAGTTCTGAAGTTTGATCTGTCGCCCAGTAGACTAAAAGCCCTACCCACTCGCGTACTCCCTGAGAAAATCTTCCGATTTCTCTAAGGTCAAAATTTATTCTAAAATTTTTTGTTGTATTGAAATCCACTGGATAAGGAATAATATTCCAGCCCACCTTTCTAAAAAGCCCAACTGACCGTGGCATATGAAAGGCTGAAGTAACCAATATCCAACGTTGACCTGCAGTTGGTTTGATTAAATTATAAGATTTTAAAGCATTTTCCAAAGTATTCTTAGAGTCTGATTCAAATCGAACCCGCTTTGGATTTAAACCAAGCTGGCTAAAAAACTTACGAGCAACAATAGATGGTTTTTTATCCTGATTGATTAGTGATCCGGATCCTCCTGTATACAATAAATCTGCATCAGGATAAACACGCGACAACCAAACAAATGTAGTCAATCGTTCCCCAGCCCCATGAAATGAAGGCTGGCCTCGGGCTATGGTAACAGATATATCTTCTGCGCCTGCAAGAACAATAACTCCGTCGACTCGATTCGGTAATTTCTTCGGAGTAACAAACTGATCCTCTAAAGGTCTTAAAATCCAGTATGATAAAGGAAGAACAGACACCATGGTAATCATGATAACCGTAAAACTAATTAGAGCACGTCCTTGCTTATCATATCGAGTCCACAACAAACTAACACTCAATATCAAAAAAAATAGCAACAATGTTTCGGGTGCCAAAAGAGCCCAGATAATTTTCGACACAACCCAAAAAATATTTTCCATATAAGCCAATATTTTATATTTATTTAAAATAAGTTAGGATAGAAACTTTCTCGCATAACAAATAAAATTGTTAGTTTTTTACTAAAAATACATAAAAAAATTAGGCGCAAGGGTGATTCATGGCAGATAAAAAAATAGCTTTTTTTAAAAAAATTAATTCTTTAAAAAATCCATTATAAGCCTTCAGGTTTGTTTAGAAGCCAAAAATTGGTATCCCAATAGGGAAGAGAAGATTTAACACCGCTCTAAAATAGTTCTTTGATATTTAAGAGGTTATACCCATGACATTCTCGAGACAATATAATATGTGTACTATTTCTAAATAAATTACCGTACCAATAATGCATCAATCGTAATACTTACTCAAGAATAAAGCAGTCATTTGTCGTGTAAATGTGAGAAGGCATCTGGTCTAATTTAATATTCATTATCTTCACCCACCAGCCCGTTTGGCCCTCACGCCTTGCTTCTTTAAATAGTCAAGTATGCGTTCAATATGGTCGCCTTGGATCTCGATGACGCCTTCTTTGACCGTACCGCCGG
>JAPYPM010000060.1 GCA_029937635.1 Nitrospinaceae bacterium | reverse complement strand
GATCATTTGTATTGTGATTTTTCTCTGGTTTAAGAAGATGCGTGGTTTAGCATTGGTTTTAGCAATAGCTTTTGCAGTATCCATTTCAGACTTTTTAGGGGCAACATTAAAAGAACTAATCGCCCGCGATAGACCTTGCCACGTCCTTTCTCATATAAAAGATATTGCCAATTGTTCGAATAGCTTTTCTTTCCCCTCTAACCACGCGGTAAACTCTTTCACATTTGCTACGATCGTCACTCTTGCTTATAAGAACCTATCATTTTTATTATATATCTCGGCTTTGCTGGTAGGTTACTCGAGGGTTTACCTCGGGGTTCATTATCCAACGGATGTGTTAAGTGGAGCCTTACTTGGTATCTTGATCGGCGTCTTGGGATATGAATATTTTTATCTCAAAATATTAAATTTTTTTAAAAATAAGTTCCCTTCCCCCAACTCATGAACCCGTTAAAACAAAAATTTCTAATTATTAAACTAAGTTCAATAGGCGACATTGTTCATGCCTTGCCGTTTCTTCGTACTCTTAGAGCAAACTATCCCCATGCCCATATCGCATGGGTAATCGAGGAGAGTTTCCAAGACTTGATCAAGTGTAACCCCGACCTTAATGAGGTGATCCCAGTCCGCACCAAATATTGGCGCAAAAACTTAAATATAAAGTCTTGGAATGAAATCTGCCAAACAAATAAATTACTAAAGGGACGCTGTTTTGATTGGACTTTTGATTTACAAGGTCTCATCAAAACTGGTTTTATTGCTCGTATGACAGGAGCACCCAATAGAGCGGGATTCCACCGCGGTAATTGTCGAGAAAAAATAAACACCTGGTTTAATAATCACCACAGTAAATATCTTTCTGCTAATAGCCATATAGTAGACCGCTGTCTGTCTCAACTTTCCGTCTTGGGAGAGTTTCAACCGCAAACCGAATTTTCACTACCAATCAGGGTGGAGGATGAGCGCACCTCTGAAGTTTTTATGACGAAAAATAGCAAGCTCACAGAAAAACCCATAGCCGGAATCAACCCAGGAGCCGGATTCCCAACTAAGCTGTGGAGTGTAGAACGTTATGCCCAGCTTGGCGATAAACTAACAGAAGAGTTGGGATTTTCCATCCTTCTAACCTGGGGACCGGGAGAAGAAGAACTGGTCCGCAATATAGCCGCCTCGATGAAACAAAAGTCTTGGACGGCACCAGCAACCACAATCGCTGAGTCTATCGGACTATACAAAAAACTTGCTTTATTTATTGGCAGCGATTCGGGACCGTTTCATATTTGCTGGGCGTTAGGTATCCCAACGGTTTCGGTGTGGGGGCCAACTGACCCAAATCGCAACGGAGCCTACTCAAAAAACCATAAATCAGTTTTTCAGAAGTTAAATTGTAGTTTCTGCTGGAAGCGCCGCTGCCCCTTAGGAACAACCGAGTGCATGGATAAAGTAACCGTACAAAACATGTTTGATGCGGCAAAAACATTAGTCTCTGAGGACGTTAAGGTGCTATCCTCCCCAAAACACTCAGTTCACTAAAATAGAGGTAATATTATGGCTTTTGACAAAGAACTTTTAGAAATCCTGGTTTGCCCTAAATGTAAAGGCGATTTAGAGTTGACTCCTGAGGAAGATGGCCTTCACTGCAACGCATGCAAATTAAAGTACCTTATTCAGGATGACATTCCTATTATGCTCATTGATCAAGCTCAACCATTGCCTTAAACGGCACCCCTAACTCGGCGAAAGATCATGGCCCAACTGGCTCGCAAAGCAGCACATATGGCAAAGCATGCCCTGTGGAGTATTATTGGATCCTTTTTAGGTAAAAAAAAACCTTCCCCTCTTCCTATAGACTTCTTCTCTTTATCCTCTGTGTTAGTTATAAGACACGATCGTCTAGGAGATGTTATTTTATCAACACCCGTTTATGAATGTATCAAAAAATCATTTCCGCATCTTCGAGTAAGCGTATTAGTAAACCGCAGTAACATACCCATCCTGAGCGACAACCCGAATGTAGATGAAATAATCCCCTTCAATCAAAAAAAACTTGGCACCGTAATCAAGCAACTTCGATCCAATGAATTTGATATCGTATTCACATTAAATAAAAAATTTAGCGCAATTGCTTCACTGCTTGCTCTAATTAGCAAAGCCAAACATAAAGTAAGCTATGCTCACGATGAAACAGCTTGGCTCTACGATATTCGTTTACCTATAGACAATCAAGCTCGACACGAAAGTTTAAATAACCTTGAACTGATAAATTATACAGGGTTAACAAAAACCTCAAAATCTCCGCGTATATATTTCGATAATGATGAAGAGAAAAAAATAACTACCCTGCTGAAAACACTTCGTAAAAACCCAGAACGTCCTCTCGTTCTGATAAAACCTGGAACACGTATTGCAAAATGGGGATGGGAAACAAAGAACTTTCGAATTGTAGCTGATAAACTATCGAGTTCAAAAAAAGCAGAAGTTTTATTGATATGTGGCCCAGGAGAAGAACCACTCATAAACCGCATTAACGACCGAGCAAATCCAAAAATTAATCGATTGCCAATTCTTTCAATCAAAGAACTGGCGCTAGTTATAAAAAAAAGCGACCTGCTTTTTTGCAATCATACAGGCATAATGCATTTTGCTTCGGCATTTCAAACACCTGTAGTGGTAATCTTCAAACATGGTGAATCCAAACGATGGGGACCGGTCAACACTCCAAATGTCTTACTAGAAGAAAAAGGCTCGGACCGCCTTTCTCCTGAAATAGTCCTAGATAAAATCAATAAATTACTGACTAACATCTCTGCTCATAAAACGATATAATGTTATTTAATTAATTATTTAAATCTATATTAAATAATCGTTTTATACGATTCTGAATAGTTCATAATAAGACTTGTGGCACTAATTTTTATGTCACATTCAGAATCTAGAAATTTTCATTGATGTTTAGTAAAAAGGAATAAGAATGAACAAACCTACTAAGCAAGTATTAAACGAAGCACCAATAGGGAAAAAAGGGTTGGTTTTCAACGAACCGCTCCTTTTTGAAATGGGGTCACCTGGTCGCATAGCCTATTCCCTTCCTAAATATGATGTTCCTGAAGTAGAGCTTGAGGTGATTCTTCCTGCCACAGAAATCCGTGAAGCAATAGAAAATTTTCCCGAGTTGACAGAGCTTGATGTAGTAAGACATTTCACAAGACTTTCACAATGGAACTTTAGCGTCGACACTAATTTTTATCCGCTTGGTTCGTGTACGATGAAATACAATCCAAAAGTTAACAATGAGACCGCCTCTCTTTCGGGATTTGCACAACATCATCCATATACACCTGAAGCTCTTTCTCAAGGCAGTCTTCAGCTTATGTTTGAGCTGCAAGAATACCTCAAGGAAATTAGTGGCATGCAATATGTCAGTTTGCAACCGGCCGCTGGGGCTCATGGAGAATTAGCGGGCATGCTAATGATTCATGCATATCATTCTGCTCAGGGAAGACAGCGGAAAAAAGTTATCTTACCCGACTCTGCCCATGGAACTAATCCTGCCACTGCAACCTTATGCGGATATAGTGTAGTCCAAATACAGTCCGATGAACGAGGTCTCATCGATCCAAAAAAATTAGAATCAATAATGGATGAAGAAACTGCAGCCGTAATGCTTACTAACCCAAATACTCTAGGGATGTTCGAAACAGATATATTAAAAATTAGCGATATTGTTCACGAAAAGGGTGGTTTGATTTATTGCGATGGGGCTAACCTGAATGCAGTAATGGGAAAAACAAAAATAAAAGACATGGGAATAGATGTTTTACACTTCAATCTACACAAGACATTTTCCACTCCTCATGGAGGTGGTGGCCCTGGGGCTGGTCCTGTAGGGATAGTTAGCAAGTTAGAACCCTTTCTTCCGAAGCCAACCATCGAACATAAAGACGGTAAATACACATTAAACCACAACCGCCCTAATAGCATTGGAAAAATGAAAGCCTTTTACGGGAACTTTGGCATCCTTGTTCGAGCTTATACTTATATTAGATCCCTCGGACCTGAAGGAATCAAAAAGGCAGCAGAAATGGCAGTTCTCAATGCCAACTACATCAAAGCATCACTTAGCGAACACTACCATCTACCCTATAAGGGACCAAGTTTGCATGAGTGCGTTTTCAACGATAGGCATCAACTCAAAAATAAAGTGAGCACCATGGACATCGCAAAAATGCTCATCGACTATGGATTTCATCCTCCCACGGTCTACTTTCCCTTGATCGTAAAAGGTGCATTAATGATCGAACCCACCGAAACAGAATCAAAAGAAACACTCGACGCATTCATTATGGCAATGAAAGAAATAGCTGCGCTAGCGGAAACCAAACCAGAAGTTTTTCACGACTCTCCCCAAATGCCTGTTGTATCAAGGCCAGACGAAATTAGCGCTGCCCGAAATCCAAAACTTAAATGGACTCCCACAAATTCAGAGCTCATGTAAACTCCATTTCCCTAACGCCACTCAAATATTTTTTAAATAGATGCACTATTTAGCATTAATTTTATTAAGTAGCCCCTCAATACAACAAGGTAATTTTAATCTGTAGAAACATTCCACTTCGTTTTTCTAATCTTTAAAAAATCCCAGAAAAAACTACAAAAAAAGGGTTTGGATAAGCAGGAGAGTAAGTGCTGTCACTAGAGCGGCTCCAATAAGATTTAGTGCAAATCCGGCACGTGACATTGCAGGAATAGTTACCCAACCACTCCCAAACACGATGGCATTCGGAGGAGTCGCAACAGGCAGCATAAATGCGAACGAAGCCGAAAGTGTGGCAGGCAACATAAACATCAATGGATGAAAGCCAGCAACTATTGCCGCCGCCCCCATTACGGGTAAAATAATTGTAGATGTTGCTGTGTTCGAAGTAAGTTCGGTTAAAAATGTGATAATCAAACACA
The DNA here is from genome assembly GCA_029937635.1 of Nitrospinaceae bacterium. Lineage (GTDB taxonomy): Bacteria > Nitrospinota > Nitrospinia > Nitrospinales > VA-1 > Nitromaritima. The sequence goes on along the minus strand of JAPYPM010000060.1, from coordinate 6,210 downwards.
CGCATAAAACTACTGCCCATAAAGGAAATGAGGATAGCACAGTCAACTGATTCCCAATCCAACCTGTTAGCCCGGTTTTGGTAAATCCTGAAGCGAGGGCAAAACCACCACCAAACAATAATAGTATTCCCCAGGGCATTCGTGTCTCTACTGTCTTCCAGTCAAGAAGAAAATCTCCACGCTTATCCTTACCTATATCTTCGCGGGAAAAATGAATCGGAAAAACCATCAATAAAATCCCCATTGCCATGGCTACGGTTGAGTCGTTAAACATTTCTGGGTTAGAAAATAAACTCGACCATCCAGGCACTGTAATTGATCCCAATTCAAGAGGTTTGCGAAAAATCCACATCAAAGCTGTCGCACTAAAAAAGCAGGCAACCATTTTTTCAGGCCGAGTAATTTTACCCAATGAGGTTAGCTCGTGTTTAATAATATCTCCGCTACTCTCAGTAAATTCAATCTGATCTAAAGGAATTGGAGACACAAACTTGCAAAGATAAACCCATACAATAGGAATAAAAATAATTACTACGGGAATCGCCATAATCATCCATTCCACAAAGCTAATTTCTGGGTTTTCCGGATAAAGATTTTTATAAAACCCCGCAAAGACAATGTTGGGTGCTGTGCCAATTAGAGTGCCAACCCCCCCTATACTGGCTGAATAAGCCAAACCTAGCATTAGAACAAGCCCCATACTTTCTATCACTTGTTGCTCAGAAAATTTATCCTGCCTCCCATTTAAAGTAGACTGGCGAGCAACTTGCCCAACAACCGCCATCCCTACAGGAAGAAGCATCATTGTCGTAGCTGTATTTGAAATCCACATAGACAAAAACGCTGAGGCTATCATAAAACCAAGAATGATCTGCTTTATCCCCGTTCCTGTTAATACAATGATCCATAATGCTAGGCGCTTATGGAAATTCCACTTCTCCATAGCTAATGCAATCATAAACCCGCCTAAAAAAAGAAAGACGAAATGATTAGCGTAATTTGGGGCAACCTGTTTGCTCGACATGATGCCTAATATCGGAAAAAGAATAAGAGGAAGGAGTGCCGTGATAGCTATAGCAGTCCCTTCACCAATCCACCAGCAAGCCATCAAAACTATAACTGCTAAGAGGCGTTTCCCAGAAAAAGTCATCCCTTCTGGAAGTGGTATGAGTAAAATGATTAAAAATAAAACCACCCCACCAACTAGCACAAAAATTTTTTTCTTGAATAAAAATTGCAAATTAGACAACACATCCTCCGGAAGGGAAGGAAAGAGGGTATTCGTGAAAATTTAAACGTGGAATCAAGAGCTAGGCTAGGATTTTATCTAATCTGGTAGTAGAGATGATATGCTTATCCATCCCCAGTTCCTGAGGCGAATAACCTAAAGCCAAAGCGACTAGTTGGGGCAAATGCAAGATCGGAATCGAACAACCCTTTTTATTCATTTTATCTATCTCGGGTTGATAGGCATCTAAACTTAGGTGACACAAGGGACACCCCGTTACCACACAATCAGCTCCACTATCAATCGCATCGATAAGAGCATTACCTGCCATATCGTGTGAGGCATCCTTGTTCATCATAATAATAGGAAATCCACAACATTTAGTACGGCTCTCATAGTAGACAGGCGTAGCTCCCAGAATTTTAAAAATCTCCTCCATTCCAGTCGGGTTATCAGGATCCTCATACAAGGACAACCCTGATGGACGCAAAACATAACACCCGTAAAATGCCGCTGTCTTGAGACCTGTTAACGGGCGCTTCACTTTATCCCTTAAAAGCGTCAATCCTTCTTCAGTACCAAGTACATTTGCAAAATGTTGAATTTTTACTTTGCCACCTGCATATTGATGACCACCTTCCTCGAGAACAGTATTAACTTTTTCCTTATAAGCAGGATCGGAGTCGACATGGCATTCTGTTTTTTTTAAAATTCCTTGGCAGGTAGAACAAATAGTAACAAGGTCCAGTCCCTGCTCTTCGGCTATTGCAATAGTACGAGCATTTAAGGCATCTGCCAAAAGTGGGTTTTTTTCAGAAACCACTCCGGCACCACAGCAAGAAGCACTTTTCATTTCGACGAACTCTATCCCGAGTCCCTCAGCAGATTTCATCGTTGAAAGCATTAATTCTCGTGTAGCACCTTTAGCCACACATCCTGTAAACAAAGCAAATTTCATCACTCACTTAGCTCCATATAAATCCTTTTAACATCCTCGACATCGTCAATAGACTTATGCAATATTGGAGGATTTTTCCCCTTGAAAAGCATACGTAATCCAACCGGCAATAAATCAAACAATCCCTTAACATTAAAAAAACCGACTGACTCTACGGGTATAATATTTTCGTTAAGACTACCACTAGATTTAACCGATTTTGTAAATGACAGAGCATGACGTGCCCCATTATTATTAGTAACACCCTGCTCTAAAGCGACAGTCATAATTTCCTTTATACGGTCAAAAGGTTCCGCCGGCTTGGGACAACGTTCAACGCATTCTCCACAGTGAGTGCAATCCCAGATTCCACCAGGTTTGCTTAATTCTTTTACACGTGCCAAAGTTTCCCCGTCACGAGAGTCCTGAACAAATCGCTGTGCCTTTGCAAGTGCCGCTGGGCCTAGAAAATTATCATCCACTTCAAGAACATTGCAGTCAGAATAGCATGCACCACACATTATGCATGTACTGGCATCATCAATAAGTTTGAATTGTTCAGGCGATTGTTTTGTTTCCTTTTCTGGAGGTTTTTTACTAGACTGCAGGTAAGGATTAACTTTATCAACTTTATCCCAGAAAGGCTTAAAATCAACCGCAAGATCTTTAATCGGTTTCATATTGCCTAACGGTTCAAGAGTAATCGTGTCATTATCCTTGACCAATTGACTAGCTTGCTTCTGACAAGCAAGTATGGCGTGCCCATTAGCCTTTACCGCGCAGGACCCACATATTGCACTTCGGCAAGACATTCGATAAGTCAGGCTACCATCTAGAGTCCATTTGATTTGGTTCAAACAATCCAACAACGTAAGGTCGTCTGTTTCACCCAATTGAAATTCCTCAAAATAGGGCTCCGCCTGTTTCTCCGGATTATATCGTTTTATCTTAAAAGTAATCATCAATAAGTTCTTTCCGCAGGCTGATGTTTTGTGATTATTACTGGTTTATATTTAACTACAACACCACTACCAGTATTATAAATCAAACTGTGCTTTAAGAAATTTTCATCATCTCGTTTGGGATAGTCTGTTCGAGAATGTCCACCGCGACTTTCCTTTCGATTGATTGCACCAACAGCTATTATCTCTGCCATACCAAGCATATTACCAAGTTCTAAAACTTCATATATTTCGGTATTGAATAGTTTACCCTTGTCAGTGATTTTTCCTCTTTTATATCTTTCTTTTAGTTTTTTAATAGTTTCTATGCAAATTTGCAACCGACTTTCATCTCGGAAAACACCACAATTCTCTGTCATAACTTTTTTCATTTCATTACGAATATCATTATAACTGTCATCCCCATTTTGTTGAAAAATAGATTCAAAAAGTTCTAGTATTTTGGTTTTTTCATGACTTTCGTTAATAGAAGCATGACTAATATTTTTTGCATATTCTAAGGCGGAACGACCTGCACGCTCACCAAAAACTACAGCCTCCAATAGAGAATTAGTCCCTAGGCGATTGGCTCCATGAACCGAAACGCAAGCACACTCCCCGGCGGCAAACAAACCCTTAACAGGGGTTCCTTCAGCATCTTTTATAACTTGCCCAAACTTATCAGTAGGAATACCTCCCATTGAATAATGAGCAGTCGGTTGAATGGGTAAAGGATCTGTAACACAATCAACACCAATAAAATCAATTCCTAATTGCCTAATTTGAGGAAGACGTTCCATAATTCTAGCTTTACCTAGGTGTCTAAGGTCCAGATGAATAATATCTTTCCCATCAACCCCAAGTCCTGCATCAATCTCACTTTGCTCTGCACGCGCAACAATATCTCTTGGAGCCAGCTCCATACGAGAAGGGGCGTATTTCTCCATGAACCGCTCACCCTTACCATTTAAAAGATAACCACCTTCTCCTCTTGCTGCCTCAGAGAACAAAATTCCTTGGCGGTAAAGACCCGAGGGATGGTATTGAACAAACTCCGCATCCTCCAATGGAAGCCCAGCGTTATAAGCCGCCATAACTCCGTCAGCAGTACTGGCAAATGCATTGGATGTTATATTGAATACACGTCCATATCCACCGGTTGCAAAAATCACTGCCTTGGCCTGTATTACCTCTACTGCCCCAGACCGAATATCACTAACGACAATGCCATTGCATGAATCACCATCAAGAACTAGCGAATGCATAAACCATTCAGAATAAATTTTAATCGACTTTGAACGTTTTAAAAGTTGTTCATGCAAGGCATGAAGAATAGCGTGTCCAGTGCGATCAGCAGAAAAACACGCACGTGGTTTTGAGTGACCGCCAAAACTACGTTGCGCGATCTTCCCATCGGGCGTACGGCTAAAGACACAACCAAAGTGCTCCAGCTCGTATATAACTCTAGGAGCGGCTTTAACGTATTCTTCCACCGCGTCCTGATCACATAAAAAATCACCACCTTTAATGGTGTCGTACAAGTGTTCTTCCCAACTATCAGATTCAGAATTTCCTAGTGAGGCCGCTATGCCTCCCTGTGCAGCACCCGAGTGAGAACGCGTCGGATATACTTTACTCAAAACCGCAACGTCCAAATTTTCGCAAACTTCCAAAGCGGCTCTCATACCTGCTAAACCTGAACCAACAATTACAACATCGTGCTTAATCAATGCGTACCCCTAACCTAATTTATATTTCAACAAAAAGTGATATAAAATCCTGTATTCTCAATTACTCACAACCATTTTACAACTATTTTTTAAAAATTATTTTTTTAGAAACTTTTTCGCCTCTCAATTAAAGCTTGTGAAAGTAACTAGGCGGTTAGTTTAAAAGAAAGCGATTTTCAAAGAAAGCAGCCGCATTGAATCACTTAGGGGATACAAGCATTCAAGAAAAATAAGTTTCAGGGTTGCAAAACCATCAAGACAAACTATAATGATTGAGGAAATAGCCTAACCTATTGTATTGAAAACTCCTTCCTTAATTTATACAGTTATTCTTGGAACTCAATACTCTCCCTATCCCAAAACTTGGAGCAATAATTGAGCCAGATTACATTTGAATCTCTACCGATTCCCGATGTCGTTCTAAAAGGCATTAAAGATGCTGACTTTAAATACTGTACTTCAATACAAGCAAAGACACTGCCGATCTCACTTTCAGGCCAAGATATTGCTGGACAAGCGCAAACCGGGACCGGAAAAACAGCCGCGTTCCTAATTACTCTGTTTACCAGGCTTTTAAATAATCCAAAACCAAAACCTAAAAGCACAGGATGGGTAGCTCCACGTGCCTTAGTTATTGCTCCAACGCGCGAGTTGGCAAGACAAATTGAAATCGATGCGCGATTAATTGGTGGACACTGTGAATTAAAAATCGTTTGCATTTATGGAGGCATGGATTACGAAAAACAACGTAACCAAATCAAAGAAGGAGCCGATGTTTTAATCGCCACTCCTGGAAGAATCATTGATTATTACAAGCAAAAACTGTTTAGCCTAAAAGAACTGGAAGTCCTAATCGTAGATGAAGCTGATCGAATGTTCGATATGGGATTTATTTTAGACCTACGATATTTATTTAGAAACTGTTCTCCATACGACAAAAGGCAATCCATGTTATTTTCAGCCACTTTGAACTACAAAGTTATGGAATTAGCCTATGAACACATGAACAACCCCATAAAAATAATGGTTGAACCGGGAAAAGCAGTGGTAGACGAAATCAAACAGCTACTCTATCACGTAGGACTTCATGAAAAGTTTAATCTATTACTCGGTCTTCTAAAAAAAGAAGCCGGAGAAAGAGTTTTAATTTTTTGCAATACAAAGATGTGGGCTGAACGATTAGAAATACTACTTAAACACAACGACTACGTTGCAGCACTAATTAGTGGCGACCTTCATCAAAAAAAACGTATCAGCGTACTAGAAGACTTTAAAATGGGCAGACTAAATATTTTAATAGCCACAGATGTAGCTTCACGGGGAATTCATGTAGATAATATAACCCATGTAATAAACTATGATGTCCCTCAAGAC
>JAPYPM010000059.1 GCA_029937635.1 Nitrospinaceae bacterium | reverse complement strand
CTTTTCCGACAAAGCTTTTCCCGATTATGAAGGCCTGCGCTAAACCACCAGGGTGTGGCTGTTTCGCATAACTGATCTTAATACCCCATTGGCTTCCATCTTTAAACAAAGTTTCGAATAGAGGTTGATCCTTCGGAGTCGTTATGATGAGCACGTCTCTAATACCTGCTAGCATCAAAGTGCTGAGTGGGTAATAGATCATCGGTTTGTCGTAAAGAGGCATCAGTTGTTTGCTGATTACATGAGTTAACGGATACAGTCGCGTCCCTGATCCTCCCGCAAGAATAATTCCTTTTTTAATCATCTTTATCTTTCAAACTATGTTTTATTAAGACCTAGTCTTTGTCCTTTATAAGCGCCTGACATTACTCGTTCAATCCATTGGGGATTATCAATATACCACTGGACAGTTTTTCTTAGACCTGTATCAAGTGTTTCCTTAGGTTCCCAGCCCATATCTCTTTTAATTTTGCCAGCGTCGATAGCATAGCGTCTGTCATGCCCTGGTCGATCCCTAACAAAACTTATTAAGGACTTGTGAGGCTTATGAGGCGAATCAGGAATTAGCTCATCTAAAATTTCACACAAGATATTCACTAAATCGAGGTTTGTTTTTTCATTGTCCCCACCGATATTGTAAACTTCACCTACCCGTCCATTTTTTAAAGTTTGTTCTAGTGCGACACAGTGATCCTCTACGTAGAGCCAATCTCTAACATGGAGACCATCCCCATAAACAGGAAGTGGTTGACCCGCTGTCGCTTTTTGAATCATCAAAGGAATTAATTTCTCTGGAAACTGATGAGGTCCATAATTATTTGAACAGTTTGTTGTAATTGTTGGGAGCCCAAATGTTTTAAAAAAAGAACGTATTAAATGGTCTGAAGAGGCTTTTGATGCCGCATAAGGGGAGTTTGGTGCGTAAGGTGTTTTTTCGGTAAAAGAACCACTGTCACCAAGCGATCCATATACTTCATCAGTAGACACATGAAGAAACCGAAAGTTTTTATATCTGTTATTTTCATCTTCTTTAATACAGTCCCAGTAATCTCGTGATGCTTGTAAAAGCCTGAATGTGCCAACGATGTTTGTTTGAATGAAATCCTCGGGGGATTCGATTGAGCGGTCGACATGAGACTCGGCCGCGAAGTTAACAATAGAATCGACTTTATTTTCTATCAAGGTTTTTTTGACTAACTCCTGATTGCAGATGTCACCTTCTACAAAGAAATAGTTAGGGTTGTTTTTAACAGGACTTAATGTATCAAGGTTTCCGGCATATGTTAATTTGTCGTAGTTAATAATGCGGGAGTTTCCATCTTGAATTTTTCTTATCAGGAAATTGCTCCCAATAAAACCTGCGCCTCCCGTAATAAATAATGTTTCCATGATTCTGTTGAAAATTTAAATTCTATTCTAATTAATAAAATATTTTCGAGTATAGGTGTTTGCCTAGAGGATTGCAATACGTGGAATAAGGGATGAATTTCGTAGAGAAATTTTTGGTTTGTTCCCATAAAAAAATTTATATTTGGCTATCGTGTATAGTATTTCTAAATAAATCTATAACGGTAAGAAGCATGAATAATTCGACTAGAACAATAGTTGTGGTTGTTAACTTTAATGGAAAGGAATTCTTAGATAAATGCCTTGAATCGTTGCAGCATCAGGTGTTTTCTGATTTTAAAACAATAGTTGTCGATAATTTTAGTCACGATGGGTCAGTTGATAAAATTGAGGGACGTTTTTCTAATATAGAGGTTTTACGGTTAAAGGAGAACATAGGTTTTGCTGCTGCCAATAACTACGCTATAGAACAGGCAGAAGGTTTTCAGTGGGTAGCTTTGTTAAATCCGGACGCAATTGCTGAACCAGATTGGTTGTCAGAACTACATATCGCTGCAGAGAAAAACTTGAAGTACAGTTTTTTTGGGAGCCATTTAAAGAAACAAGGCTCTTCAGGGACATTAGATGGTACAGGTGATGTCTATCATTTATGTGGTTTAGCTTGGAGGCGTGACCACGGTGTACCTGAAAAAAAAAACCTATCGTCTAGCCGGAGAAATCTTTTCGCCGTGTGCCGCAGCTGCCATGTATCGAAGAGATATTATTTTAGATGTGGGAGGCTTTGATGAAAGATTCTTCTGCTACTTTGAAGATGTTGATTTGGCATTTCGATTGCGTTTGCTAGGACATCGTTGTTTATACGTTCCAGACGCAAAGGTAGAACATTTTGGTTCTGCTATCGCTGGCCGGCAAAGTGATTTTTCTGTTTATTATGGTCATCGTAATATGGTTTGGGCGTATGTAAAAAATATGCCTTCAAACTTACTTTGGCTTGGATTGCCACAGCACATACTTGTAAACTTGGCAGCGTTAATTTGGTTTTCGCTGACTGGGCAAGCGGGAACCATATTTAAGGCTAAAAGAGATGCATTACTAGGTTTGAGAAAAACTATAGCACAAAGGAAATCAATTCAAAAAAACTCAAGAGTTTCCTCAAAAAAAATAAAAAAAGTTATGGCTACGTTTTGGCTCCTCCCATACCTTAAAAATAGAGCATAAATATAAAATATGAAATTGGTTTAAAATGAAATTCGCTCTATTTTTACTGCTTTTATTTTGAGTAATATTAGGTTTTTTGTAGAAGAATATTATGGGAACTCGAATTCAAGTGTATGGGCATCAAGGTAAAAAACTTAAGGCACGTTTAATACGATTTGCACTCTTATCACTGGTTGTAAGCTCTAAGGCTCTTTCAAGATGCCATCGAGATTTAATCAGGTCGCCGTTCGTTTGCATGAGTAAATTACCTAGGTTGTAGTGGGCATCTATTAAGTTTGGTGTGACGGTTATAGCATGATTAAGTTCTTTTAATGCCCGATTGAAATATTTTTTTTGGATGAAAATTAAAGCTTTGTTGTTATGAGCTTCTCCTTTTAGCTTCGGTTCGTTTCCTGCCTGATCATACTCATGGAGCGCTTGATTAAGTCTTCCTGTGGCTGAATAAATCTTTGCTTGGATGAAATGTCCAGATCCAGAACTTGGGGCACGTATAAGATAATTCTTGATAGAATTTTCGGCCTCGACGTAGAGCCCCAGTTTTAATAGTAAGCGTGCTTTATTGATATAAAGTTCCGCTGGAATTGGATACCCCCATTTATAATTTTTATACAAATATTCTGCTTTTTCGTAAGATATTTTAGCCTCCAAATTGCGCCCTTGAGAGGCTAAAAGAGTTCCTAGGTTGAAATGATTTGTGGGCAAAGAAGGTTTTGCTTTAATTCCGGATTTAAATTCATTTTCAGCTTTAAGGTAATTCCCCATTTGAAGATAAATAGAACCAAGGTTACTGTGAGCGTAAGATAAGTAGTGAGGAGATGCATTTGATTTTACCAAGGAACGTAATGTGATAAAAGCTTTAGTGTGATTTTTTTCCGCCATATAAAAATGGCTTAAATTGTGTAGAGCACGAAGTTTTGCAGGTGATTTTTTAAGAGTATCTTCCCAAAGAATAGTATTCGATCTGTAAATCAAGTTTCTTTCATGCAAAAGAATAACCTGAAGAAAAAAAAGCATAACTATAGAATAAGTACCAATTGTTTTAACCATCAAAAAACTTCGACTTGCTAGTACGATTCGATGTATAGCGAAGGCAATTAAAAAAATAATCCCAAAAGAAGGTAGATAGAGATTGCGCTCGCTTAGAAGGTCAAAACGCGGCAAAACGCTGTTGGTGGGGGCCAAGGTAATTAAAAACCATAAAATGCAAAAAAAAACCATCGAACGTGTTTTAGGAAAATATAATGCGATCATTAAAATAATTCCCAATGCAAACAAAACTGGAGGATAAAAGAGAGTGTGGGTAGTAAAAAAAGTATTAGGAAAATCATAGTCAAAAGTTAATCCGATTGGGAATAGTATGAGGCGGAATCCGTGTCCAATGACATGGATTTGTCTCAAGCCATATTCGATGTCTATTTTTTGCCACCACTCAATGATCATACTTTGTAGGGAATGAATATTAACTATTGCGAAAATACCGCATAAAAATAATGGTAAATAGAAAAAAAGTAATCGGTTTGTGAGCGGTACCCAACCGTTTTTCCTCATAAAACAGACATCATACAAAAAAAGAACGATTGGGAAAGTCAAGGCAGTCTCTTTGCTTAAAGTAGAAGCTAGGAAACAAATTAGAGATAGAAAATAAAGTAAAAATCTTGATGAGGTTTTTCGTCCACGGACACTTCCAACAATAAATGACAGAAAGGCGGAGAGATAGAAAAAACTACTCATGCCGACCGCCCTTGCTGAAATATAATTTACGGTTTCTGAATGAACCGGATTAATCGCAAAAAATATGGTTGTTATACCAGCAATTGAAAGGGCATCTTTTTTATTTAATGAAAGTCCTTTTTCTATAGTGATGAAAGCGATAAAAAAAATAACGATTGAAGTAAAAAAATGAAGAGAGATGTTGATCAAGTGGTAGCCAAATGGACGTAACTCTCCAAGCGAGTAGTTAAAGATAAAGCTTGAATAAAATAAGTGCCGATATTGGAGGAGGTTTATTTTTTCAAAGCCATGGCTTTTTGTGTTGTGAATGGTTTCATGTTTAATGACAACTTCGTCGTCGAAGTTAAAAGGAGAGTGAAGCGTGCTTGAATAGAGAAGCGAAAGAATTACGAGTAATAGGATAAAAAAAACCGTTTTACGATTATTCAAATAAATTTCCATGATATTTTTGTTGTTTTTTATTTTCTAATCGTTTTAAAAAATACAGAAAAATCCCAACATTAATTATCACAAAAATAAAATAGATGGGCATGAATCTAGGGATTAGATCTATGTTGTGTGCTGTTAATAGAGCAGTAAGGTTAAAGTAAAAACAAATAATAAATAAAATGTAAATAGTTTTTGACGGAGAAAAACCAAGTTTAGCTAAGCGATGGTGCAAGTGTTTAGCGTCTTTCGAAAAAGGACTGGTCCCCTTCAAGACTCTTCTGAAAAAAGAAGAGGATGTATCTATTATTGGAATTAATAGGGTGATAATGGGAATAAGGTAATAGATTTCATCTGTAAATTTTTGGCTTAGTGGTAAAAGAGTAATTAAAGAAATCAGAAGTCCTAGTGAGAGGCTTCCTGTATCCCCTAGGATGATTTTAGCCGGAGGAAAATTAAAAATAAAAAAACCAAAAACACTTCCCGTAAGAATTACGGTTAGAAATGAGGCTTCTACCATGTCACGTTCCAGATAAACAAAGCTTAATGTTATACATGATAGAAGAATTAACCCACTGGCTAAACCATCTATTCCGTCAACTAGATTAATAGAATTTGTGATTCCTACAATCCAAAAAACTGTAAGGAAAATTGAAAATGATCCTAGCTCTATGACATTGCCTATTCGGTCAATCTGGAACCCAGCAAAAAACAAAATGACTGCTATTATTATTTGGCAAAGAAATTTTATCTTTGGAGGACATTGGTAGATATCATCATAAATACCTAGAGCCATCATCATAGTTACACCTAAAGTGATTTTTTGAAATAGACGAAGGTTTTCATGGTTAATCCAACCGGCAAAGTAAAACAACCAAAGAACAAAGAGAAAAGAAAGAATGACAGGAATTCCACCAAAGGGAATTACAGGTTTTCCCATAGCAATCATTAATTTATTAAGTGGGCGAACGAGTATATTTAGTCTACTAAATATTAGTATAAGAGTGAATGTCATTATAAATGCTGATAATAGGGAAACCCCATAACCCAAAAAAAAGATTGGGCCTGGAATGGGTGGGCTGTCAATAGTCATTTAACTATATTCATTAAGATTTGCAAAAGACATCGAGCCATTATTATTGAGTTAATCGTATGCTGAATAATAAAATTTACTTTGCGATATTTTTGGTTGTAGTAAATCATCCCTTGATGGCGCTTAATAATTAGTCGAGGAGTTAACCGTGCATTACTAGATGAAATTTTATGAAAAATTTTTGCATTGGGGAAATAAATAACTCGGAGCCCTTTTTGTTTCATGACTTGACATAGGTCAACATCTTCTATGAATAAAAAGTAATTTTCATCAAATCCGTTAATTTTTTTAAAAGTTAACTTAGAAATCATCATGCAGCATCCGGAAACCCAATCTACCGAGCGAATAGAATTGTGATCATAATCTAACATTAAATAATCCCTTGAGTGACGGTTATTCGGGAAAAATCGTGTCGCTAGGGAATATCTATTGAATAGACCTGACCAAATAGTCGGGAATTTTCTACAAGAATACTGGATTGTTTTGTCTGAGTTCAATACCTTGGGACCAAGAACTCCAATGGAAGAATCCGATCTAATATGGTTCAGCATTGATTCCACAGCTTTTTCTATCATTATCGTATCTGGGTTAATAAAAAGCAGGAAGTCACCACTTGCTATTTTAGCACCTTGATTGTTAGCTCTCGAGAACCCCGTATTTTTTGAATTTTTAATATACTGAGTTTTTGGGTAACGTTTTAAAATGGATTTTAGACCATCGTCTTTAGAACTATTGTCAACTAGAATGATCTCAAATTGTATTTTTTCGACTGTTTTGTGAACAGATTCAAGACAGTCACTCAATATGTGGCTATGATGGTAGTTGACTATGATTATGGATAAGTCCACGGGGTCCATTTGGTGAGTATGCGGAGAGATAACCAATTCAATTTAATGGCCGTATCCGAACGATTATCACTTATATTAATGATGAATTCAAGAAAGCCTTGTTAAAAAAGTTTCTTATTTTTGGCTAGAAGTAATGAGTTTGATTCCCATTATATTTTAATATTCGAAAGACGGGGAAACTAAAACTGGATTAGATGACCAATCTTACTTTGTATGTAAAACACTCAAGTGATCTTTAGATAATGCCGTTGTAATAAAGATTATAAGTCCTCAACTTTAGCTGGCTATAAGGTTATTCTTCAATATGATCTACGATCAGTAAATCAATATAGTTAGCTAAAAACTTTTCAACTTAAAATAAATGCATCTTTAAATTATGAGTAAAAAAATTTTGGTTACAGGTGGAGCGGGGTTTATAGGATCTCATACCGTAGATGCCCTCATCGAAAGAGGGGATACAGTTCGTGTCTATGACAACCTAAATTCTCAGGTGCATGGTATATCAGCAAAAAAACCTCTCTATCTTCATAAAGACGCAGAGTTTATTCAGGGTGATATACGTGATCGCGATAGTTTGCTTAAAGTTATTGAAGGGGTAGATATCATAATTCATGATGCCGCAGAAGTTGGGGTAGGGCAATCGATGTACTCGATAGACCAGTATATTTCTACTAATGTTGGCGGGACAGGTATTTTATGGGATATTTTGGTTAATGTTAAAAATAATGTAGAAAAAGTTTTGGTTGCAAGTTCAATGAGTAACTATGGTGAGGGTCGATATGTTTGTAGTGAGCACGGTAAAATTTCCCCAAAACCTAGACCGATAGAACAGATGCAGGCAGGGCAATGGGAAATGCTTTGTCCAACATGTGGAGAACTCGCAACCCCAGTTCCGACTGACGAAGACAAAGAAATGCATTGCACTTCTGTCTATGCCCAAAGCAAAAAAGATCAGGAGGTATATTCTCTTATGATCGGTGGTGCCTATAAAATACCAACTGTGGCTTGTCGTTATTTTAATTGTTATGGCCCGAGGCAGAGCTTAAATAACCCATACACTGGTGCGGCAGCTATTTTCTGTTCGGCAGTGAAAAATGGGAAGGCCCCTCTAATTTATGAAGACGGGCACCAGCAACGTGACTTTATTCATGTAAAAGATTTGGTGAGGGCTAAACTGATGTTGCTAGATTCTTCAGAATCAAGCTACCAGGTGTTTAATGTCGGGCGAGGAAAACCAGGTTCAATTCTTGAAGTTGCTAAAATTCTCATTGGAATATTTGGAAAATCACTAAGTCCGAATGTAATTGGAAAGTTTAGAAATGGAGATATTCGTCATTGCTACGCTGACACTTCTAAGATTAGGGCTCTGGGATTCGAACCTGAAGTGTCTCTTAAAGAAGGTTTGACAGATTTGGTTGCATGGGGTGATCAACAGACTGCAGTTTCTCGAATAGAAGATGCACATAAAGAGCTTGTGGCTAAGGGGCTGGTCATATGAAAAATAACAGCTATCCACTTTGACCCTACCTATTTTACTTTGCACAACTGAATTAGACAGCCTTTTCTATGCGATAGTTGGCACAAGACTTACTCCTTAGTGTTAGAAAAAACATAATAATTTCATCATATAGACTCAATGCCTCAAGATTCTGTAACATTTCTGTCTACCAAAAAGTTTATTTTAATAGGTGGATTTTTTTATCTCTTATTTCTTCTGTTGACTCCACTTGGGCTTTTTAACGATTGGATTCCACCACTCACACATACTGGATACTACTCAGTAAAAACAGTCGATGGTGGAGACGATACAGGCTATTACTCCTATTTGCGTTCAATATTTTTTGATGGGGATATCGATTTTATAAACGAACGTTATTATGCTCATATCAATCGTTTTAACTCAACCGGATACGTTTTCAGTAATTGGCAGCTAGGCCAGGCAGTTTTATATTTACCCTTTTTTATATTAGGTCATGTTCTTGCTTTGTTTTATAGCACCTTAGGGTATCCAATTAAGGCCGATGGTTATTCAGCACCTTATTTTATAGCCACTGCTGTTGCTTCGGCAACATACTTATTTGCCGGTCTAATGATCATGTGTCGGGTTCTTAATAAAATTGTTAACGAAAGGATTGCAGTCATCGCAACAGTATCGTTGTGGATGGCGTCGCCATTATTGTATTACACCTTCATTCGTCAGCGAATGGCACATACTACTGAGTTTTTTCTTGCTGCTTTATTTGTCCTGGTATGGCTTTGCTATCGCAAATCAAATAATAAATCTCATCATGCTGTTATAGGAGCGTGCCTAGGATTACTGTGTTTGGTTCGTTTAATAAATGCGAACTACGGCGTACTTTATATCGTCGATGTTGTCTTCTTATGGATTGTAGGGGAAGGCTCTTTGAATTCTGCCAAGATAAAGGAAGCTGGGCTGAAAGTTCTTTGTTTTATAGCTATGTTCTTTGTATTTTTATTACCCCAATTTATTGCATGGAATCAATTGAACGGGTTCATTATTTCCCCCTATCTAATAGATACACTTCAGAGTCAAGTAATTGAAACATCAACCTCATCTGTGATGTTCGGCAGTAAGATTTACGATCTTTTTTTTAGCGCACAATGGGGATTGGCAGTTGCTACGCCTTTATGGTTCGCTGGTTTTATTGGACTTTTTATCTCTGGTCCAGTTTCTAGAAGTATACGTTTTGCGTCCTTAGTTTCGATAGTTTCCTTGATAGTGGTAATGCTGTCATTTGTGGAGTCAGATGCCTACGGCAATCGCTATTTTATAGCAGCAGCAGGTTTATTTACCATCGGACTAGCTAATCTTTTGCACAGATGTAGTAGTAATAAAATGATGCGTTATGCGACTATAGGTTTCATTGTGGTATGTGTGATGAGTCAATATTTAATGATTATTCAGTATAAGGTGGTCCTTCCATATAACCATCCGAATTTTTCTGTCGAGGCAATATCGGGATCGTTTCAGGTTTTTTTCAACCACCCGTTACTTTTGTTACGTTCAAGTAATTTTTTTCGGTTAATGAGTTTTGAACATGCGGAGTGGAACTATTTAGACAGTATGTATTTATTAGTATTTCCTTTAGCACAGTTTGTTTGCGTGATAGGTGTCTTATATTTATTTAGGAGCCCTATTCAAAATACATCTGTCCTAAAAAAAATATTACATCCAAAAAATATTATTATAACAGGGGTTCTATTGAACCTATTGTTGGTTGGGGTTGTTGTAGTTGCTGCTCCGGATAAAACTGTTCAGGAAATAGAAAAACGGGCAACGTATAAACAACTTCTTTCTACTGGGGATTCATACCTTGCTAAGGGAAACTTTGAATCTGCCCAGGTTTCATTTGGCCAAGCAGCAGATCTAATGCCTACTTTGTGGACACCATATTTCAAGAAAGGGATTGTTTTTGGAAGACAGAATAAATTAAAACAAGCCGAAAAAGAGTTTGCAAAAGCACTTGAGATTTATCCGGACCACTCATCTCTACTGGTAAATTATGGAACAACTCTTTTAGCTTTAGGGGAAGTTAATAAAGCAGAAGTTTTTTTTCGCGCTGCTATTCGTCAATCTCCAAATAATCACAGCACCTATAATTCATTAGCTCAAATTTTTCTCAATCAAAAGAAGCCAAAAAAAGCACGCGATATGTTGTTATTAGCAGTAATAGTTAACCCAAAATTTGCGCAAGGGCATGCAAACTTAGCCATGTTGTATGCTATGATGAACCAAGGTAGTAAAGCAAAAGAGCATTTAGCAAAAGCTGTTCAATTGGGATTGAGAAATTCGTTGACGGAGAGCTTGCATAAAATTTTACAAAACCCTCTTCTAAAAAACAGTGACAAAAAAAATATTCGGGATTAGATGTAATGGATGAAATTGACTATTTTGCTAAACGGGATAAGTTTAAGGTTCAAAAAGATGCGAGTTCCGATTGGAACAAGCTTAAAAAACAAAAAATTAGCCATCCTGGCAAAGTTAAACCTTCGAAAGCCTCTCCTGAGGAAGAAGTAAAAAAAAATAGCAAGTATTAAAGGATTAAAAATTTTTTATTACATGCGGTTTTGTGTTCTTGTTTAACTCCTATTTATATCCTATCATAATTAAAAAAATTCAAAAATAGACCAATAAAGGAGTCGCCACATGACGGTAGTTCAGCATGATTTTAAGTTTCTACTATCAGCTTATGTTGTTTCTTTAAGTTTAGTTGTTTCTTCGGGCCAAGTTTTAGCTAATGTGTCAGAGTTGCTTGCGCAGGGGGATAATCATCGTGTAATGAAGGATTATCCATTAGCAGAGAAAGCCTTTACAGAAGCATTAGTAAAAGAGCCGAAGAACTATCGTATATTAAAATCTCTAATTGAAGTTAAGGTTAAACTCGGGAAATATGCAGAGGCAAAACCTTTAGCTGAAAAAATTCTTTCGCGTAAGGTTATTCTGCAAAAAAAAGTGAAAGTTTTTGTGGTGGGTCAGTCAGATATTTTGGCAGGGGTGACTTCTCCTAAAACACGTACTCCTTATCATATGGCAGAATTAGTTGACGAGACAGTAGTTGCCGCCGACTCTGGGAAGACGAACATGAGGAACTACGTTGATAATAAAGTTAAAGCTAGTATCCCTCATTATCGTCTGTTTTTTTTAGCCTCTGGGAAAATGAAACTGGTCCCCAAAAGTGAAGTTATAATCGAGTACGTTGGTGTTCCACGCCTAGACTATGAAAGAGTTCAAGAACTTTATTCGAAAATACAATCTAAACTTATAGATGCTTCTGGTGCTGCAACAAAGGTTGAAATGGTTTTAGTAGAAGGCGGTTGCTTTAATATGGGAAGTGATAAAGG
>JAPYPM010000058.1:7558-11526 GCA_029937635.1 Nitrospinaceae bacterium | reverse complement strand
GACGAGTTTTTAAATCTTTATTTTTATATCAGCTTGCAATTTTCTTAGAACTTGGATGATGTCTTTTGCAATTGCTTCATTGTTTCAAGGTTTTCAGAGATCGAAATATATGGGTAGTCCAGAGCATATTTTTTTAGGTTCTCTCGAAAAAACTGTTGGTTCTCGAAAAGGTGCTCAATATCTGATTTGATTTTTCTAGAAGTTAATTCTGTGGCGATCCCCCAGTTATTTTTTGTTAAAAGTTTGATGAAAAGCGATACCGCGGAATACTCTGTAACAAGAGGAGGAATTAAATTTTGCATGTAGTGCATAACTTTCCCAGGAGTGACAAATATTGAGTGATTGTTTTCTCTGCTTTCTAGCAAATTGAGGCCACAAAAACAATCTCCAATGAACTCATGGTCAGTTTCCATATTTATCCAACCATGAAAATCGATTAAATTTTGAAGGCCTTGTTCTTTGGCCTTCTTTTTAAAGCTGTCTCGATCGAGGCTGTCCGGGCCGAATAGTTTAAACCTGATACCGTATTTTTCGTTTAATTCCGGCAAAATAGATAATAAAATATTTAAGCCTGCGCATTCTCGAACTTGCCCCAGAAAGCAAATATTGCTCCTATGCCCGTCGTTGGCATTGTCATTAATTTGCATCGGAACGGGGAATCGGACTGCCCCAAGCTTAACCACATTTCTTTTCCAATATTTTGTTCTCAATTTTTTCACTACGGGTGACACATCGATAATTAGATCGTTTAATGAAGCGGCCAGGTAATCCGGGTAGTAGAATAATAAAAATACAAAAATATACTTTACCGGTTCTTTTTTTGCGTTTACAGAAAACCAATCTCCTGCCTGAAAAATAGTTCGTTGACAAAGACCCAATTTCTTTGCAATTCCGAAAATAGAAGCTATCAATACAGAGTCCGTCACACAAACTTTTGGTCGGTATCGAATGCATAAATACGCAGGTAATAAAATTTGAGTCAAAATAACACTAAATAGACCTATTAATTTCATAAGAAATTTACTTTTCACTATAGGCTTGAAGCCAATGTTATTTGGGAATCGTTTTATATGGCTAGGTTTGTGATGTAAATGAATATAATCAAAATCGTTAAACATTAACATGCAGTTTTTGCTGTATGAAAGGGCGTCTCTGGAAAAAGCAATTCGGTCATAAGAATCCCACTTCAAAGAAAGTAAATCTAATCGCTTATTGTTCAAAGTTTTTCCTTGGTTTGAAATTGTTACATTTATTTTTTTTGCGTGATTAGTTGACCCAGAGCGACGATGTAAAATGATGACGTTGGATGATTATATTGTTTTATGAGAACAAACTCCATGAACTTCGGTGTGATTTTATTAAGATAATCTTTCTAAATGTTCAAAACTAGACACCATCAATATAATTAAGGTGAGGATCTGTTTTTCTTGTCGGAAATTCATTTCATAAAATCATATGAGCTTTAATTTATTTTGACAAAAAATGAGAAAAGTAATGATAGATTTTGCTCTCAATGTATTTTTTAATGGCTTCTTTATGAAATATAAAAATATAAATTGTTGATTAGAAGATTAGTAATCAAAATGACTTTTTTTATGAAATGTTGCCTAATTAAGGTTTTGGATAAGGGGGAATACGGGTTTGAAAGTGATTTATCTATCTTGGGCTCTTCGGTTAATATTATAGTTCAACATCATGGTTTGAGGTACATTCACCACTGGAATAAAATCATTCAAAATCGAGTGCGCTGAAATGTTGCCAAAGTCTTTTCGCGGTAGATCTTTAAAGCGGTTGCGAAGTTTTTGAGAGCCAGCGGGACCGACCCACCCAAACCAAGGCTTAAGGTTACCATTAATGACTAATTTCCCAATGTTGAAAGTTCCAAATAGATTTTGAATTTTTTCATCTAGCATAAAGTTGTACAGAGTTTTGATTTCGGTGTCGAGGTAATTAGTCAAAAACCCCTTGTTGGTGTTATGTAGTAAGGGATCTAATCCAGAATATTGTTTCCCAGGTAGGGAATCGAATAACATTTGGTAGTTTCCCATGCCAGGTAAACTAAGGATTTTATATTCTAGTTTCTCATTGTTTATTTGTGTTCTAAAGTTTTTATGCAAAGGTTTTTCCTTAAATTTTCTAGTAACAGTGATTTCGCTTCCGAGAACCATTTCGCCGGCTATTATATTGCCCGTTAATAACGGGCCTGCGCAAAACAAAAGGTATGCAGTGAAAATAATTACCCATTTTTTGTAGTATTTAGAGTTCTTCCCAGCTAATAAGGTAAACAATAGAAGAATAGAAAGAAGGAATATTTGAAGAATTCCAAATTTTTCGATGGGGCTCTTTAAAACATTAAAAAAGGGTACATATTCGAATAAAAATAGGTAAATACTTCCAAATGGTGGCGCTGCACCTTTTGTAAGCAGTATTGCTAACAGCACCATAACCAATATGTGAATGTTCAGGCGGACCATCCTGGTATTTTTATTTAAAAACAATCCAATTACTGTCAAAAAAATAGGGATCATCCCGATAAAAAAACTTATAGGTGTATTGAAATAATGTCCGGCAAAACTTTCAGTCTTAGGTGGAACCATGCTTGTAATTGAAAATATCTTTGCTAATGGGTTTCCTTCATGCGCAACAGTAAGCTTTAGCCAAGCCATTGCAGAGGAAGCAGAATACAACTCTAGTGCAGGGGCAGCTGTTCGAAATAAATTGAGAAGCCACCAGGTGTTCAAAGTGAGAAAAGCGGAAAATACTAGGAAGTATTTTTTTAAAAATTCAGCTGGTAATAAGCGCCCATGTCGATAGTAGGATGTAATATATACGGCAAGAATCGTTGATATGTTAATTATGATGCATAGTGGGTGGTTCGTATACGCAAACGAAAAAAAAGCTGATATAGACCCATACCATAGAAAAAGTTTGAGGTTGTCATTGTAATACCGTAAGACGACCCAGAACAGAATGGGAATTACTGATAGTGCAAAGGCATTCCATTGATTGTGAGTGGATAAAAATTGGGTTGAAAACGGATTAATGGCATAGAAAAGTGCGATAGTAGCGCAAAGATATGGTTTTTGCTTTAGTTCGAGAGGTATTAAATACATTCCTAAGAAGGGAAGAAAATACATAAAAAATATTAAGACGAAGTTACTTAGTGCGGCATTCTGAAAAAAATTTTCAATTAATGACAAAAAGAGAAGATTAGTTGTGTTGCTTCCCGGGACCAAGTTTACTCCTCCAAGTCCAAATCGGGAGTGCCACTGATGAGCGGTGTTCTCGAAGTGCAGGGGGTAGTTCAGTATGTAATTACCTTCTCCTCCTAGGATGATTGACCCACCAGAATAAAAATGTAAAAGGTTTAGTGTTAAGGTGCAAGCAAATCCCAGAATATAAGTGGAATGGTAGTTCCCAATACGTGACAGAATATGTCTCAAATTTTTTCAATCCTCGCAATTAGAAAAAATAACACTAAATTTTAAATATATACTCTTGAAATAAATTGTTCTTAAGTTTTAGAGGTCTTCTTTACCTAAGAATATTTGCACACAGCCTGCGACTTTTGAGGGTTGAAATGTCGGCTAAGGAAACCAATGCGCTAATTTAGTTCAGAGGGCAACTAACGCGGCTGTTTTTCTAGTTTTTCAAAAGGATTTATGGGGCAGTTTTTTAGATATGATGAGCCTTTAATATAAAACATCGTACATAGATAACCGTACTTTTTAGAAGTAGTTTTTACCAGTCTAAGCTTTAACGGTATTTTCAGGTTTGCAGATTTTTGCTTGGGAAAAACCATCTTTATCATTATATTTATCCCACAGCATATTTATAACCGACCTTTTTTTACTCAGGAAATTTCTTATTGGCGAACGTAATTCTTTCCCTAGTCTGATTGCATAACGTAGGTCTTCATAAG
The DNA here is from genome assembly GCA_029937635.1 of Nitrospinaceae bacterium. Taxonomy (GTDB): domain Bacteria; phylum Nitrospinota; class Nitrospinia; order Nitrospinales; family VA-1; genus Nitromaritima. The sequence goes on along the minus strand of JAPYPM010000058.1, from coordinate 7,604 downwards.
ATCGGATTTTCCTGATGATATGCAAAGGATTTAAAAAGTAGTTTTT
>JAPYPM010000058.1:0-7458 GCA_029937635.1 Nitrospinaceae bacterium | reverse complement strand
CTTCATAAGATCGGATTTTCCTGATGATATGCAAAGGATTTAAAAAGTAGTTTTTTAAGCGAGCCCTAAAAAAAGTTTGGTAAGCTTCACTCAACATTTCTTGGATCTCCTCAGAACTACAATATTTTGTTTGCGAACCTCTCTGAGATAATATTTCGCCAATTTTAGCAAAGTCACTAACTTCTTTAATTACCGCTGGGTCCATAATCGGATCTAGGTCTAGCAGGCCTTCATTTTTAAAGACTGAATAAACGTCGGAAGTGGGGTGAGGCATTAGGGCATAAAACACGCCCATATCAGTTTCGCTTTCAATGGCGTAATGAATAGATTCGCGCATGTGTGCTTTTGTTTCATAAGGAAACCCGAGAATAAATGTGCAAATTGTCCATAATCCAATCTTGTTGGAATGTTTTATCATTCGAGTTGCTTGTTCCAGCGGGACTTTCTTTTTTATAAACTTCCTAGTTTCTTCACATCCAGATTCGATTCCAAAAGTAAGGCGGTAACAACCAGATTGCTTCATCTTGTCGATTAGCCTCTCATTGAGAAGCCAGTGGGCAACTCCATTCGGAGTGGTCCACTTAATGTCAACTTTTCTGCGGATAATTTCGTCGCAAATGGCGCCTAGCCTTGGTATATCTCGTCCAAGGTCGTCATCTAAGAACGCAATTTCTTTAACGCCATAATTATCCGTAAGATGTGCAATTTCATCGACTACGTTAGAAGGGCTACGACCCTCCCAATCGCGACCCCACACTGCCCGCACAGTACAAAATACGCATTTCTGGGGACAGCCTCGACTCGAGGTCATGGCCATACTGGGTTTACGCATAACGAACCCATTTCGCTTACTTTCTTTCAAGTAAAGTTCCATTGGTAAAAGATGGCGGGCTGGGAAAGGAAGTTGGTCGATCTCCGTCATACGTTCCCGAGGTTGTGTTTTAACTACTTTCTCTTCTTCCATGTAAGCGATGCCATGGATTTCATTAAGAGGAAGATTTTTTTCCAAATTATAAAGGATTTCAGAAAAGGTGATTTCTCCCTCGCCAGTGACTACGAGGTCGACGTTTGAATCTTTCAAAACCAACTCTGGAAACTCAGAGGGATGTGATCCACCAAAAATAATTTTAAGGTCGGGGTATTTTTCTTTAATTGATTTAGCAACTCGGTGAGGATCCCCTGAATAAGCAGTCCACATATTGCTAATGCCTATTATGTCGGGATTAAAATTATCAACCGCCTTTAATATTCTTTCTTCAGACAACCCATAACGTGTGTAGGTCTCTGTTTTCGTTTTATCTTTACTAGAACCTCTTCCGTCTAAAATTGAGACCTCATGCCCCTCTTTTTCCAGCCATGCGGCAAGATACGCTAAGCCTAGTGGTTGTACAATTGGAGGAATAGAGGGGTCATCTCCATATACTGTGGTAGGGGGCCAGATTAACAAGGTACGCATTTTAAAATCTCCGACGGGACGAAAATATGTTCCAACACTAGCATTTTTAAACAAGACCTACAACAAAACCAAAATCAAGATTGTCAGACTTAGGTGCCTGACAAACTAAAAAAAATTCAGGTGACCAGTATTTTATATGGCATTTGTATGATTATGTGATTTGTTTGCGTTAGGTTCTTAGAATTAGGTTTAATTTTTTTTAGTTGAGGCCAGATGATTCCTTAAATTATATAATTGGGCATGTGGTTGTTTTTAAGAGAGTAATTTTTAGAAACCTATCTATAGGAGTTTGTAGAACTTGTTACTTTTATATCTCCACTCTTAAACGGCTTTTCTATGGGTAAACTCAAGTCGTAATAAAGTTTACGTCATATCTAACTTATGGAGATTATTTTTATACAGCCAGAGTTGACTGTGCGTGAGCGTAAAGAGGAGGGTTTTGAGCGGCATCTAATTTTTTAGTTAAATCCATTTATACCCATTCAACTTTAAGGAAAACGGCAATTTAAAATATATGTTAGGAGAAATCCTATATGTATTACACTTGTCGCAAGTAGGAATTTTTGTGTAATCGTTTTTACGCATGCAAGATACAATTTCATCTGCTTTACTGTTTTTTTCATTGTACATTTCAAAAGGACTTTTAGATTTTATATTTCCTAAGTAAAGGGATTCGACTCGTTCTCCCCCAGCATAAAAAGCTGGGCAACAAGGATACAGATCTCCATTAACACGAATGGCTATGAAGTTTTTAGGTTGATAACAGGGATAATGTTCAGGCGACACTACTCTAAGATTTGAGTTTTTATAAAAACCGCCATGGTTAAGAATCGGATGGATATAACATTTATCGCCGTCTTTCATTATCTTACGCCAGTGGCTAGCATCTTTTGAAAATGTTTTCGGATTGTTATCGTAATCAAGGTACTGAATATAGATATGCGGGAGTTTGCTCTGATTTTTTTTTCTGACTTCAAACAAAGTTTGAATATTTTCTCGAACGATTTCGTACTTGTCTATGCCCATATGGTCTTCGTACATGTAGGCATTATCAGCATTGAGGCTTATGGATACTTCATCTACTCTCGTTGCTAGTATTTTTTCACTAAGCGCTCTATTTAAGGTGATTCCATTGGTAGTCAGGTTAATAGGGATGGTTGGTGAGATTTTTTTTACCCTTTCAAAGACTTCAAAAAGTTTTCCAAATATTAGTGGTTCTCCAAGGCCCATTGGTGAGAATACTATGGGTATTCCACGCTTGTAAAACTTTTCCAGCTCTTCCAAAACTCGATCAACAGTTTCATCAGCCATATCTTTAACATGAAAGTCTTCTTTTTTATTTCTCTTTTCGGTGTAGGCTGTTCTTGTGCAAAAATCACAACGTATATTACATTTGGTGGTTAATTCGCAGCTAAAAGAAATCGGCTGATATTTTTGCCTAAGCCGCGAAAATACTCTGTGTGGAAAGGAGTGATTGATGCTTTCCATCGCCCATAACGGGATAAATCTTCTCAATTTATTCAACACTATATCTTCTTCCAGGTGTTAGTTTTAATTGACGCTACTATTTCTTCATTGGGTTGCTGGTTCGATTATAAAACTATAGGACATATTAGGGAATAAGCTACTATAATGCCACTTGCCAACTCACAGTACTATAAAGCTTTTCAGGTTCACGGCAAAATAGTCGACATAATGCTTTCCACCCTTTAATAATATTGTCCCCTAATAAATGTTGAGTTTTCAAGAACAGAGTTTTCGGCAGCTCTAAGTTAGCTGCTTTTGGGATTTTTTTTAAGTACTACGAGGACACTTAGAAATAACACCTCCTTTCAACACGGCCAGCAATTTTATGGTTAGCAGGGTTACCTGCGTCAACTCATGTTGCTCTTGGCAATACACTTGAAAATTTCTTCTGCTCGTTTTTCCCAGTCCCATTGCTCACGAATTAATCGAGTGGCTTCCTGGCTTAGAGTCTCGTAGGCATTGCGGTTGGAAAGTAATAGGAGAATATTGCGAGCAAATTCATTCAAGTCAAAGCACTGGGTTTTAAGCATTCCTTCTGGATAATATGTTTTTAAGGCCTCAAGGTCGAATCCCACTCCTGGCAGCCCCCAGGCCATCGCCTCTGCTGCCGCCATGCCACCACTATCATAGGTGGCCGGGTGGACAACAGTTTTACTTTGTTTGAAAATTTCGAATTTCTCAGTTCCATCCATGAAACCCAACAGGTCAATATTATTTTGAATGGACAGCTGATTTATTTTATTTTGAATGGCTCCACCCAAAGGGCCTGTTCCAATAATAGCCAACCGACTTTGGGGACGTTTTCTGCACACCTTTTGCCAAATTTGAATTAGCTCTAAAACTCCTTTCTGGTAGTGAAAACGTCCCACAAAACAAGCATCATACTTTCTTTGTTCGATAGAAATGAATTCTCCTGATTCAAAATACTTTTTCACAGGTGTCATATCTACGCCCCCTCGGACTATAACAACTTTTTCGCTAGTTCTTTCTTTGGTTATGAATGGATTAACATCTGGCTCACTTGTTACGAATACGAGGTCAGCAAATTTTTTAATAATATAATAAATTGGCAATTGACTAACCCAATAGATCAATCCAAGAAACCGTTTGGTTCCTCTATAAGGAGAATTTTTTAACCAGGGTTTGGGGGCAAAAAGGTAAAAACTAGCTATCCACTTAATCCGAGGGTTTCTTAGCTTGAGAATAAACGCAGGTGCAAAATCTGGCCAAAAATCAGAAGCGGAGAGAATAATATCGTCTCGGTTGATTGTGGTGTAGAGGGAATTGTAAATGCCTTTAAGTGTTCTGTAAACGCCGTCTATTAAAATACTCCCACTAAAAATATCAGTAACCCAAACTTTTTGCTTTGGTAGGTTTAGGCCTTCCCTGCGACAAATTTCATCTCCTTCCTTGGACAAAAAAAGAGAAATATTTATTTTTTGATGCCATCTTTTTGTTAATTCTATAAGAATTCTGTCTCCACCACTAAGACCAGTACCTTGCATCCAATTAGAAATAATAAAAAGATTTTTCATGATTTATTCTCTATTTAAATCGTCGTAAGGGAACCTCGATCCGCGTGTGGTAGATGGGGTTGTCAAACGACGCAAAAAAAGGACTGTGGTGCAAAAACAAAACACGATAGCACTGAATATTCCTCCTATATAAAATAACCTCTGGGGCCAGAACTCAAGTACGATTTCAAAATCGATACTACCATCAGGGTTTAATAGGTAGTAACTGGTTTTCAAGTTATGTAATTCTGAAAGCTGGCGTATTAAATTAGTTTCAATCCACCAGCTATTGGCAAAGGCGTTAATTTTCCAATGAAGTAGATCAGGCCATTGGATTGCATGGGAGTCCCAGCTTCGCTGTTTTTTTAAGTTAAGCTTACGTGCTGTGCAGTTCTGGTTGTCTTCTTCACTTTGAATGCAATTTAAACTAATTTCCTGTGGAAACCATGTTTCCCAGATGTTGTATGCTGGTAAATTATTGTTTTGAATTGAGCCAAAGTAATTTTTAGATATAAAATCCGTGGTGTAAAATTTTCTTGGTTTTCCCAAATCATTAATCAGACTATGAAGGGTTGTTTCGCTAGGCAGTTTATTTTTAATATCTGTAACCCACCCGTCCTTTAAAAACTCACTTAATTCATTCAGGGTTGCTTGGTTTTTTTTATTAGCCTCCAAAATCTGGTATTTCGGGAGAAGTTCAATAGATGTTTTGATTAGGCTGGATAGAGGCTGGGCGGTCCAAGGAACTAAGTATGCTTTCCAACCATTATCAAAAGTTTCACTGAGCACAATAGGAAAATCTCCCCGAGCATTATGAATGCGAAGACGATACTTTATAGGGTTGATTTTTCGGAATTCAATTTGAGGTTTACTGATTTTTTTCTGTAGAGAAAGATAGTAGGTTGGCTCGTTAGATTTGGGATTCCAAATAATTTTTTGAGACAACCCAAATTTGGATAGTATAGAACGAATAACTTTTATCTTTGAAGGATTTTGTTCAATAAAAAGCATTCCCGAACCAGGCATAAATTCTGGAAGTTTAGAGCCTAATATCAAGGCTTCAACCGGATTATGTTTTTCACCGCCTTTAGCTTGATCTGCATTTGCGAATAAGACGAGTAAGGTAACAAGAAACACTTTAGAGTCTAAAAGAAAATTGACGAAAACGCTTATTTTGGACATGGTGTTTTTTGACAACCGCTAGAACTTAGTTGAAATAAATTTGATAAAGTGTTGGCTGTTAATAAAGAAGAAAGATTCTTGTGAATGATTTTTAACTATTTTAATTTGTATGGCGTCTGATAAAGGTAACGGCAATTTTGGATTAATTTGAAGAATGATTTCGGTTCGCGTTAATCTGATTACCGGTAGTGTTTTGTGATCAAGGTAGCATTCTGTTTGGAGTAATTTTTTAAAGCGAATTCTCTGCATAAGGAGCTCATTTTTTTTAATCGTTCGCCATCGTCGTGTAAAGTGCTTATCGCACATTTTATATTTTCATGTGTTGGTTCCACTAGTAGAGAGACGCTGTCATTTAAAGCTTCAGGGATACCACCTCTATTAGACCCCACTACAGGGGTGCAACAGGCGATGGATTCCATAGCGACCCGCCCAAGTCCTTCTTCATAAATAGACGGAATGCAAAATATATTAGCGCTGTTATAATAAACCGCCATTTTGGAGTTTTGTACTGGCCCTAAAAAATGCACATTGGGTAACTTTTTCGAGAATTTTTGTAAAGTATTTTTCATGGGTCCGGTACCAATGAATATAAATTGTATATATTCTAACTCTCGAGCGATATCAATTAAAAGTTTTACTCCTTTGATTGGGATTAACCTCCCAGCGAAAAGAACGGTAAAACAATTTTTGATGCCGACTTGGTTTCTGGCTTCTTCTTGATCCATAGGTTTGAATCTTTCAACATCAACCCAGTAACGGTATTTATCAAAGTTGCTTTTCCCCGCTTCAAGTTGGGTGAATTGGTTCATTACAGCCTTGGACATGCCTAAAACAATTTCAGCATTATTAAAGATCAGACGAGTGGCGTGGTTAGTCAGTTTGCTTTTCCCTGTTTCTTTGTAGACAGCATGTAAGCTTATTATAAGACGTTTTTTAAAGATTGCTTTTAAGGCGACTCCAATTGCTCCAGCGTTAAGTCCTTGTGCATGGATAATGTCTATCTTGTGGGAGTTGGTCATCATAAAAAAAAGAGATCGAACGAAAAGGTACGGTGTTAAATATAAAAAATTTAAGATTGGATAATTTTCCAATTTGTGAAATAAGTTTCTTCCAATCCACTTATGTCGATAGACTTGTATGCTATTCCCTAGGAGTTCGTATTTTTCCCATAGGGTTCTTCCTGTCGTGAGTGGAGAGTAGGTTTGTACGTAAACGCGGTATTTTTTTTCATCAAGGACTGACGTTAGATCGTCAAGGTGAGTTTCTACTCCACCAATATTGGGGCTAAAGAAAGGCGTTAGGATTAACACCCCCTTTTTATTTTTGTTCATTGCAATTTCTTCGCAAAAACTGGAGGCCTATTAAAAATTTCAATAGGAAGATTCCAGGAATTAAATGAGGCTTAAGTAGTAAGTATTTCCATTTCCCGTTTTCTAAAAATACGCCGAAGAATCGATACCAAACTCCCGTTTGTTTTTGGATGTCGGGGTCGTTTATCCCCCATTTTGTAATATATTTATTCAGACTTTTGGAGTAGTACTTTTTTTTGGCAAGGTAATTTTGTAGGCCAAATTCAGATTCGTTGTGGAAAATGGAATTCCATTTTCCACTGGGATTAACACCTTGTTCGGTAATAAAAAGTTTATGTTTCCAGGAATTTTCTCCAAGATACTCTGAAGAAGAAGGTAATAACCCAATACGTCCAATTCGTTTTATTTTTTTATCGATATCCCAGTCTTCAGGTCCACTCAAGGTTTCGTCAAATCCCCCCACTTTGAT
>JAPYPM010000057.1 GCA_029937635.1 Nitrospinaceae bacterium | reverse complement strand
AAAATCTCACCACAATCCCCCAAGGCACGGTGAGCAGTTTCCAAAGCACCCCGGCCCAAGAAAAAGGTGACAACGACCTGGTGTTTGGCCTTCAAATCGGTTACTCCGACCATACTAATGGAATCGCTGTGCCGATGGCTGCCGTAGCAAATGGAGCGAAAATCATTGAGAAACATTTCACTTTAAACCGAAATTTTGACGGGCCGGATCACCAATCCTCCATGGAACCCACAGAGTTCAAATATATGGTGGATTCTATTCGTAATGTTGAGCAGGCGATGGGAAGCGCAAAAAAATTTCCTGATCCTGTTGAAATCGAGAATAAAAAAAATGTCCGAAAGAGTTTGGTTGCCTCTTGTGATATATTGAAAGGTGAAGTGTTTTCTGAGGGAAACATAACTTTTAAAAGACCGGGAGAAGGTCTTTCGCCAATGCGCTTTTGGGATGTGTTGGGGAAAAAAGAGAGTCGTTCATTTTCAACAGATGAGCAAATATCATTATGAATTCCTTGCCAGTCATTGTATTGGGCGCTGGAGGCCACGCTAGAGTATTGATCGATGCCTTATTATTGAGTCCTGAAAATTTATTGGGTACGACCGATACGAATCACCAAAACCAGCCTCTTCTTGGGGTTCCTTATCTGGGAGGTGATGAAGTGATTGAAAAATATTCCTCCAATGAAATCCGCTTGGTTAATGGCATTGGGTCCATATCACAACCGTATTTGCGTGAAAAAATCTTTAGAAAGTTCAAAAAACTAGGATATCGTTTTATTAAAGTTATTCACCCCTCATCAATCATTGCTACCGATGTGAAATTGGGAGAAGGGGTGCAAGTTATGGCAGGAGCGATTATTCAGTCCGGTAGTGAAATTGGAGACAATACTATAGTCAACACGCGTGCTTCTGTTGACCATGACTGCCGAATTGGACAGCATATTCATCTGGCTCCAGGAGCTATCTTATGTGGAAATGTTTGTATTGAAGAGCTTGGGCACGTCGGAGCAGGTGCTACAATTCTTCAATCCATCAGAGTGGGTGCCCAAGTACTGGTGGGTGCAGGTACTCTGGTAAAATCAGATATTGAAGGAACCGCTCGGGACAAGGAAAAAATAGCATGAAAAATTTAGAAAAATTTACGGTTAATCCGGATACTAATATCCATGATGCCTTAAAAATTATTGATCGTCCCGGAGGACAAATTGCTCTCGTCGTTGATCGTACACAGAAATTAATGGGTACAGTTACTGATGGGGATGTGCGTATATGAAGAGTATTTAGAGCTTCGAGGTTTGGCGTTTATTGTAGCTTCATTTCTTAACTCCTCAGAATTAAAACCATTGAGAGTCTTGTTAATGCAGTATGAAGTTAGCGTAGCCGAATGGATATTTTCTATTCACGAAAACCTTTCCTCTTTTCCAGAAGTCTTTGAGGTTTATAAGAAATTCATGCAAGAAACTCAGGATGAGTTGTTCCCATCTCGAGAGGCATTACTTGAATTTTATGAGAAACCTGAAAACTTTGACGCCTTGCGTAATGGACTACTAGGGGATAATTTACTGCGGAAATATAAGTCTGTTATGTTGACAGATTTGTATGGATCAATTGTTTGTTTGGGGATTAGTCAAGCCAGAATATTATTCAAAAAGCATGAAGAAAAGGATAAATTCGATCAAATGCTAACCCAGCCCTCTTCAAGATATCATTTTAAAAAATTTTAGTTTTATGATACATTAAGCTGACAATGAATTACGCACTTTTTTTCAGAGCTTTATGGATAATTTTTTTTATTTCAAGATTTCCATAGGCGTTTTTTTAAATTTAGGATGATAAGCTTTTGAGAGTTGGATGCATATATTCGATTGAAAATTATTGTTCAATTGACAAACCAATGAGATCGCCAATGGAAATTCCGTTCGGAATTTCTATAATTGCTACCGTTTTAAAGGTTGCAAGACATGACGTTAATTTATTCGTGATTAGCCCTGTTACCCCTCTTAGAAAAATATTAGAAACCTATATCAGAGAAAAGAAACCACAGCTATTTTGTCTGACTGCCGTATCTTCTCAGTTTCCTGCAATTGAACGTGCTGCCGCACTGATAAAAGAATTAGATCCAGATATTTTTGTGGTTCTCGGTGGGCATCACAGCTCTTTGGCACCGGACAACGCGATTAAGTGTCCAAATGTGGATGCTATATGCGTAAGTGAAGGTGATTCTGCTGTAGTGAGTTTAGCCGGTCAATTAAAAGATGGGAAGTGGCCTACAGAGATTCCTAATCTATGGATACGGGATCCTCAAACTGGCGAAATTGAAAAAAATTCGACAGCTCCTTTTAATGAAGACCTTGATACGATTCCCCATGTTGATCGAACACTTTGGGAACCTTGGATTGCCAACCCTCATGAAGAAGCCTCTATTTTGGTAGGACGTGGATGTCCTTATAAATGTACCTATTGCTCAAACCATGCAATGGAAGAATTGTCTGAAGGAAAGTATGTACGCTATCGCTCTTCAGAAGATATGATTTCCGAAATTGATACATTAACAAAGCAGTATCCACGGATGAATCATATTTATCTAGAGATTGAAACCGTTGGGGCTGATATTACAAAAGGACTTGATCTGTTTGAAAAATTAGCTGAATACAACAATAAGCGTAATAATGATTTGACCTTCAGAATTAACTTAGCCCTTCATTCCAATTTTGTTCGCAATGAGGAAAAATACAGAAAATTTTTAGAGCTCTGTCAAAAAGCACAAGTTACCGCTTTAAATGTAGGCTTGGAGTCTGGTTCTGAGCGAGTACGTCGTCAGATTCTTAAACGACCAAGATATACTAATAAGGAACTGATAAATTTTTGTCGTACTGCAAGGGAATTTGGAGTGGCATCATCTCTTTTGGTTCTTATGGGTGTCCCAGGAGAAACTTTTGATGATTACCTTGAGACCGTCAAGGTTGTGCGTGAACTTCAACCTGAAGATGTTCAGTTGTCTATATTTTACCCTTACTTAGGTACGGATCTTTATGATGTTGCTGTTGAGCAAGGAGTAATTCCTGAAGGTGGTACAGAAACAAGTAACGAAAGACATAGGGCAACTTTAGAGCTCCCAGATTTTCCAAAATGGCGAGTTCAATTTGAATTTCTTTATTTTTGGTACCGCTCATTTAAAGGACATTGGTCGCTGGATAGGATTTTTTTCAAAATAGTGCGAGCATTTTTATTGCGATTTACAAATCTCTCAGCAGTCGCTCGCTATCTAATTGTCAACACGCGTTTTTTTAATTATATTTTTAAAACTTATATGGACGGCACTAAAAAAGTTTCCGGTGTAAAAGAAGATCGTCTACGTTTAGCTTCATATCATACTGGAGAATTGTGATACTTATTCAAGTTTTTTTTTCAAAAGTCTCAATACGCTAAATAACCTACTCTTATTATCGTAACTTCAGGTAAACTTTAACGTGTAAACTAACCAACCTTGTTATCTCGCGAGATTATCTTAAGTTTCCTCTACTCATGTTATAGACACTTGAGTAAAACGTTTCTTTATAAATTCTCAACCTTCACCTGTTGCATTTGACACAGCTAACCTTTTCTCTTCCAGTTTTAACAGTCTTGCTATCAAAATTTCTTGGGTGAGCACTTTGTGGACAACTTACTCTGATCAAATGATCACCCATTAGGAATGAAGACAATGTACAGATCGCGAAGAGGAACACTTTGCATAGGTGCGTATCAAATTATTTCTACTGTTAGCCCGTCTCCATTACTTATACCTGATTTATGATTGAATACTGATGTGCAAAGGAGTAAAACCACTTAAGAATTGAAAAAGATAGGTTTGTTAACAATTTTTATAACCTTTTAAATTATCGACGTTGAAGGGGTTAAGCTAATCAAAGTTATTTTTTTCTCACACCGCAAACATTGGTCTGTTTCTCTATAAGCCTACTCTAACTATCTTTTAAGCTTAGATTTGCCGATAAGAGTCATATATAGAGTTTGACTTAAATTCTGTACGAACATTAATGCAATACATAAATACCATCAATATATATTGATGGTTAAGTAGAAAATAATGGTTCTATTGTGGCCTTATTGGTAACGCCCAATTAAATGATTTAATAAAAATTAAAGGATTTAGTTTAATGGATAGATTAATGCCGACAATTGGCTGCTTGATTGTTATTGGCAGTGTAATAGGAGGTTATACCTGGCATGGTGGTAATTTGGCTTTGCTTTGGCAACCATCTGAGCTTTTAATTATCGGAGGATCGGGAGTTGGAGCATTTGTCATTATGAATGATTGGCACAACCTTAAAGAGGCACTACATGCCTCATTCAAGGGATTTTTTCATAGCTCGACCTCCAAGGCCGAATATTTAGATACGCTTCTACTAATGAACGATATATTAAAAATAATCAAAAAAGTAGGTGCGCTTAAACTAGAAGCTGATATGGACAAACCGGAGGATAGTGAAATCTTTAAAAAGTATCCACGGGTATTAAAGAAAAAAATACCCGTTCTTTTTTTATGCGATTCTTTTCGATTACTCATTTCAGGACAAAGTATTCCATCTCACGAACTCGAGCCATTAATGGATAATGAGATTGATTTTTTTCATGAAGAAGAAGTTAAAAGTGCTCATTGTGTACATACACTTGCGGAATCTTTTCCCGCGCTGGGTATCGTTGCTGCCGTTCTTGGGGTAATTCTCACTATGACAAAAATTGCGGAGCCGCCAGAAGTGCTAGGAAATTCTATAGGTGCGGCCTTGGTTGGAACTTTCTTGGGAGTTCTTTTGTCCTATGGGTTTGTTGGTCCCTTAGCAAAAAAAATAGAACTCCTTGCAGATAAAGAAAAAGAAATGATGTATGTAATAAAAACAATAATAATGTGCTATGTAATGAAAATGGCACCACAAATGGCCGTTGAATTTGGACGTCGAGCGATCCCAAGTAGCGTCCGACCAAATTTTTTTGAACTTGAGGAAATGCTGAAGAAATAAAAAATTGTCATCAAATAAAATTTTATGATTTTAAAAAGTTAAAAATGTGTAAATTGAATTTAAAATTGACACTCCTATTTGCTTTACAAGTTAAGCAGTACCTCATGATTTAATTCTCCAGTTTTTCTATAATCATTTTATACGCGCACAATTTTTTTACTCAGTTTAGTAAATTTTAAATAAGTGATTACACTATGGCCACGACGAAGAAACCTAAAGTGGGAGAAAAAGCTCGAGAACCGCTAATTGTTATTAGACGAATTAAAAAGGTCGACATCACTCCTAATGGAGGTAGTTGGAAAATAGCCTATGCCGACTTTGTGACTGCAATGATGGCTTTCTTCCTGTTGATGTGGTTGCTTACAAATACTGATCAAGAAATGAAAGACGATCTACAACAAGTATTCACCTCTTACAAAATTTTTAGCAGTAGTGGGCAATCCCAAAGCCCAAGCCAAACAGTTCAAAAAACGAAACAAGTCCCACGAAAATTAAAAACGAACCCCGACATACTTGAAAGGTTGGGAAAGGATATGAAGTTAGATAAAATGCAGTCCTCTGATCCCGGTGGAAAATTACAAATATCACAAAGCCCCTTGGGTGTGACTATTCAAATTATGGATACTGATAAGAGCACACCAATGTTTGAAAGTGGAGAAGCCAAGCTAACTTCAGATGCTACAAAAGTTATACAGTGGCTGGCAATGCGGTTGGATGAATGGCCTTCTAAAATAATTATTGAAGGACATACTGACGCCAAGATTTTTGCGGGAAACAAAAAGACTAATATCCAGTTATCAACCTTAAGAGCCATGGCAGCAAGACAGGAACTTTCAAATAATGGTATAGAGAAGCATCGTTTTCTTAAAATAATTGGGTATGGAGCAAGCAAACCACTGTTAAAAAATGATATTAACAATTCAAAGAATCGAAGGATTAACATCACGGTTTTATCATTTGATAAAGAATTAAATGATCCAGAGGTAAAAGACTATTTCGAGTAAGGTTAACAAAGCTATTGTTAATTTTCTTCCGCACCGGAAACCGAAGTTTAATTACCTTTGAGGCAAAACTACTATATCTATAATTTTTGTTTTATTTTATGTATTCGAAGAGAGACATACATGACTACTTCGATACCTCCCGATCCAAGTATCATCTACATCACCATAATCTGGTAACGTACCGCAACGTTTGGATCGACACACGAAAGAATTATTCCGGTCATGATTCCTAGGGGCGCAATTAACCCGACAGCAAAGAGACTATTGGTCTGCGGTATAAGAGTAGTAGTATTAAAAGCAGTTCGCCTCGCAATTATATAACTTTCGCCTCGTTTAAATTCTGATTCAAAGCATTCTGCAGCTAGACTTACCGTGTTCATGGAATTAACAAAAACCATATCAGCGATTGAAATGACCAGACTTGGCTCGAACCATCGCGGAATTTCCAAAACTAGTTGTGTCAACACTATAAGCAGAATTAGCCCTGGAGTTCCAATTTAAATTAAAACAATTAAGGTAGGGTTAGTTATGTGCCCATCAAACTATCTGGGCTCGATCCATGTAGAGACTACAATAATTAAAGCGATTAACAGAACAATTACGATTGGTTCTAAGGTATCAAAAACATAAGTGACAAAATAACCCACCATTAGCAACTGTAGGGGCATACGAATATTTGCATAAAGCCCAACTCAAGCTTTGAGCTACCAACGGAACATTATAACGAGTAGAAAACTGTCGAAATAAAATACTACCTAATTCTCTAAGTGAAATAACCTGCATCGAATCTCATAAATTTATTTATATATCATCATAGTTGAATTAAAAAATATTAATCAGCTATTAGATAGATAATTAATTTAATAGGTCTTATTTAGTAAATGTAAGCAGTTATTTACTTTAATCACATTAGAAAAAAGGAGAAACTTATGTTTGAATCACTTATTATTTTCTCTATATACCTAGCAATAGGTTTTTTATCATACAAAACCTATGTTGATCTAAAAATATCAAAACAGATAAAAGCACAGGCAAAAATGGCAAAGCCACTTTATGACTTTAAAGGGCAGTTATTAAGGCAATATTTTAACTAAAACATTGATAATCAATTAAAAAAAATAGTACATTAAAAAAAAGGATAAAGATGTTAGGCAAAATAATCAAAATACTATGGCTACTAATTCCAATGTTCGGGGCGGTTGCTATGTGGTACTTTTATCAAGATGCCTTTTGATCTATCGTAGATTATCTAAAGAAAAGATCTTCAAAAATGTTTAGCTATAAATATTTTTATATTATTTTTATTTACTTTTGTCTCGTAAATTTAGTTTATGCACAGCCTAAAGGAGAATGGAGAGAACTTCCCCCTATCTCAAGCAAAAGGACTGAGGTCGCAGTTACATTACTAGACAAGAAAATTTATGTCGTTGGCGGTTTCACTCAAAATGGAATTACGGACCGTGTTGAAGCTTGGGATGCTGAAAATGAAAACTGGTCTCAAATACCTTCACTCCCTATTCCTCTTCACCATACAACTGTCTCGGCCGTCAACGGAAAGTTATACGTGATTGGGGGATTCACTTCTAACTTGTGGACACCAGTCAATACTAACTATGAATATGACCCTCTTAAAAATAAATGGGCGGTCAAAGCAAGTATGCCAACCGAAAGAGGTGCTCTAGCGGCTGCAGTAATTGATGGTACAATTTATATTGCTGGCGGAGCAAATAAAATAAACAATAGCTTAATCAACACACCTGCATTAGAAATGTATGACCCGGAAAATGACACCTGGAAAAAACTTGCTCCGTTACCAACTCCAAGAGACCACATGGCCGCATCTTCATTAAATGGAAAGCTTTATGTAATAGGTGGCCGTATTGATGTTAATTTTCGTAATAACCTTGACAGGAATGAAGAATATGATCCTGAAACTAATCACTGGATCAGCCGCTCCCCGCTAAAAACAAAACGAAGTGGAGTCACATCGCAAGTATTAAATAAAAGAATTTTAGTCTTTGGTGGTGAATCTGGGCAAGGGACATTTACTGAAAACGAAGCCTATGACCCAAATACAGATACTTGGGAAACTCTCTCACCGATGCCGTCTGGTCGGCATGGACTTGGATCTGCAAACCATAAAAACCAGATACACTTAATTGGTGGAGGTCCAAACCCTGGAGGAGAAGGTAGTAACACTCATTCAGTATTTTTTATAAGAAAAAAATAGGGATAAATATTTTTTCGAAACATATTTATTTAAATGTATTGATTCCCCAACAATTCAATACTATCTAAATTCTTCACTAAATATTCATTGGTTTATAAATAAATTAGAAAAAAGTTCCCAAGGTAACTCATCCTAATATGGTGGAATATTATCAATCTAAGTATAGTTTAATCTAATTATCTTTCGGAAAAGTATTAGCAACACCTTTAATCTATTTGAAAAGCTAAGTCCTTCTATCCTAAGAGTATTCCAAAGTACTTTGAGATGAAATGGTATTTGCATAATTTATTAATTCACAAGCCTCTCTGTATAAAATAAGGGAAATGAAAGTTTCAACGAAAAACTCATTAAATAGATCAATCAAACCATTACATCTTGTATAATAATAACTTAAAATTAATGATTAATTAATCAGTTGTTAATTTTTTTTAATTGAAGAATTTTTGTACAAATTGCTATAAAGCTAAAACTTAACTTGATCAATCATATTTAAAAAGGAATAGACTTTTGATTGAAATTCCTAGTGTTATTCATGCACTTAAAGCTATAGCAGCAGGTTCCATATTTTTTGTTTGGGTCGTAAGGTATCGAGAAATAATTGAGGAATTTCAAGCATATGGCTTGCCATCATGGTTAAGGGATTTGGTAGGAATATTAAAGCTGTCGTTCGCTTTTATGCTTTTCAGTAATGATCAAAATGTTTCTCTTTTAGGTGCTTCCGGAATAATAATTTTAATGGTGGCCGCTGTAATCACACATATAAAAGCAAAAAATCCCTTCCATCAATCAGTCTGATCATATTAAGTTTATTAATTTTTATATATACTTATTCAAGATTAACCGTAACCCCTTAACCTATTATTTTCACAAAAATATTTTCTGCTCAAAGGGCTTGAAATGAGATTTAAAGAATGGGAACTATTAGCCAAGGAGGAGGTTTCTGAAGCTCAGTATAATCTTGGACTTATATATAGTATAGGAAAAGAAGTGCTCAAAGACGAGAAGGAAGCTGTTAAATGGTTCAAACTTGCTGCAGAAAAGGGCTTTGCTCAGGCACAGAACAATCTCGGATTAATGTATGGAAAGGGGGACAGGGTGTTGAGAAAGATTTTCAGAAAGCTATACAGTGGTTCACTCTATCCTCAAGACAAGGGCATGCTCAAGCCCAATATAATCTAGGGTTAATGTGTAGCAGGGGAGAGGGAATTCTTCAAGACAACAAAGAAGCTGTCAAATGGTATCGGCTTTCAGCGGAACAGGGGATTTCTGGAGCCCAGTCTAACCTTGGACTAATGTATGAAAAAGGATGTGGCGTAGAGCAAAACTACATAGAAGCTCATAAATGGTTTAATATTGCAGGAATGAATGGAAATAAAATCGGGGGAAAAAATACTGCCATCATAGAAAAAAAAATGCTCGTAGGCCAGATTGCTATTGCAGTTGGTCTTGCTAGAAAATGGAAGAAGTAAACCTTAGAACGACTAGTAATTATATTTCCAAATATTAAGCAAAGTAGTCGTCGGGTCACTCTATTTAAAATGATTTTCAGTTTCCTAGTTCTTCTTTATAACAATCACATTACACAACCTTTACATACTCCATTATAAAATTTTTTATACAACTAAGCGTATTAGATTATTTTTTTTGATCTCGAATATTAACAAAATAGAACTACTGTGACTAACCTTGTAATATCTTCCAGTCTCCACCCCAAAAGCCGAAGTCGATTACTAGCTTTAATTGCATTTAAAATTTTAAAAGATATAAATGAGCCTGCAGATTGGTTAGATCTCGCAGACTATTCCATTCCTTTTTGTGATGGCGACTCATCACACAAAATTCCAGAAGTCAAAAAACTTAGAGAAAAAATTAAAAATTCTAAAGCAATTATTTTTGCGGTTCCTATTTACAATTACGATGTCAATTCTGCCGCAAAAAATCTAATTGAGCTAACCGGTGATGCATGGACAAACAAAATCATTGGATTCTTATGTGCCGCAGGTGGTAGGGGAAGTTATATGTCTGTAATGAGTTTGGCCAATAGTTTGATGCTAGATTTTCGTTGCATAATTATTCCTCGTTTCGTTTATTCTACGGGCGAGGCTTTCGACGGAGAACAAGTTGTCGACCCAGATTTAGAAGAACGCATTAACGATTTAGTTAGAGAACTAAATCGCATTCGTTTAGCCCTAAATAAATAACTTAAAAAAATCTACTTCTAGATCAAGGAGATAACATGGAGTTCCCTGCTTTTTATATACTAGTAACTTCAATGATCCTCAATTTTATAGTTCTAGGAATTTCTCTAAACAGGCCAGATTCTTTTTTTCTAGTAAGTCTTTCGGCCATTTCTATTTCCTTGCAAGGATTTGCATTAAGGGTGATCGCAATCAACTCAATCAGCTAGTTTCTATCACATCAGAAAAGAAAGAAGTTTAATTACCTGCAGACTCCAATATTTTAAGTACCTCAAAATATTAAGATACCATACCCACATAGGTTCTCATTTATTGAATTCAGACAATTTGGTGTAGGTTTGTCAAACTCCTAATTTCAATTTTAATTTTTTAAGACCAGTCGATAACGAGGTTCTCCAGACTTCAGTTTTTCCATAGCGTCATTTACTTTATCCATAGGATAAATTTCTGCCGTAGGCTCTATCTGATGCCTGGCAGCGAACTCCAGCATTAGCCCCATCGAACTAGGGCTTCCTATAGGACTTGCCGAAACAGATTTTTGCCCAAATAATAAAGAAAACACAGACACAGGTATTGGTTCCATGACCCCCCCAACAATATGAAGTCGACCTTTAGGTCGGAGCGCATTTATATAAGCTGCCCAATCCAGTGGCACGTTTACCGTGGAGATGATGAAGTCCAAAGATCCTGATATTTTTTTCAGAGAATCGGCATCTGATGAGTTGACAAAGTGATCAGCACCAAATTTTTTAGATTCTTCTTCCTTATTCTCACTTGAAGAAAATGCTATCACTTCACAACCGTATGCATCCAAAAACTTAAGAGCCATGTGACCTAACCCCCAAATACCTATAACTCCAACCCGATGGGTAGGTTTTACATCATACTGAAGAATCGGATTAAACACGGTAATGCCACCACACATAAGAGGTCCTGCTGACTCCGGATTGATTCTATCAGGATAGGGATTGTCCAAGTTGCATCAATACGTACACGATTGGCGAACCCTCCGTGTCGTCCTACAATAATCCCCTCTGTGGCTCCAGTCTAGTTTTAGCGATGTTAAAAATTATTAAAAATAAGCCAGCCTCAATA
>JAPYPM010000056.1 GCA_029937635.1 Nitrospinaceae bacterium | reverse complement strand
ATAATCAACAGACATTTACTTATTTATAATTTGAAGGAATTTTTTATGGAAGCTGATAACCCAAAGGCTAAAGTTGAAGGATTGGAAGAAAAGGTTCATGTATGGCCTTATCTCGTACGACTTGAATTCCTTTGTGCTATTTTTGTTACTGTGGGGCTTACGGTTTGGTCTATTATTATCGATGCTCCTTTGGAGGAAGCTGCAAACCCTACCAAAACCCCTAATCCATCAAAAGCTCCCTGGTATTTTCTTGGTCTTCAAGACATTCTTGTTTACTTTGACCCTTGGTTTGCCGGTGTTATAGCACCTGTTTTGATTATAGTAGGTCTGATGCTTATTCCAAATCTTGATATGAACCCTAAACGAAATGGATATTATACTTACCACGAAAGAAAGGTCGCTATTTGGGTTTATACCTTCGGATTTCTGGTCTTATGGATCTCGCTTATTATCATGGGTGTTTTCTTGCGAGGACCTGGATGGAATCTGTTTATGCCATGGCAATATTGGGACCCACATAAGGTAGTGGCTTTGGTTAGTGTCGATTTGCCTTATGCCTTTGGTGTGAGAACTTATAACATGGCTATGCTTTTTGGTGGTGTTGTAGTAGGTGGCTATTTTGCTGTTGGTACTGCAGCCTACTTTTTTCTTGAACGAAAAGCTATCAAAAGTGTCGGCTTTTTACGTATGTTTATCAAGGTGCAACTTTATCTTATTATGGTTGGCATGGTGATCAAGATCGCTTTAAGACTTGGATTTAATATAAAATATATATTGGTTACGCCCTGGTTTAATATTTAGTTTCTCTTTAAATATTTATGAAAGTATATTTTGACTAACCCTGAAGATTCAATAGTTGAAGAAGAATTTGACAAAGAGGACAAGCAGTTCATAGACGAGGAAACTTCTTTTAGTTTTCTTTTTTTTGCTTCAGCTGGTGCTCTCCTGTTTGTTACTCTTTGGGCATTTTGGGATGATGAATTTAGTCGCCGTGGATTCAAACAACATCAAAATGATTTTTTCAAAGCTCAGTATGCTAGGGCTGAAGATAAATTGATTGCAGCTGATAAAAAGGTTGCTGCAAAAGAGCAAGAGGTAAAAAACAACTTAAGCCAAATTGAAAATAAGTTAGATGCTTCTGATGAATACCAGGATCTTATTGACCAAGTTCAAGACGCCGAAATAAAACTTTCTGAAGTAATGGAACAAAAGAAGTTCGCAGGTAGTCATTTGGATGAAGCCTACTATTACTACAAAAAGGCTATGCATGAAGGTGAGAACTATGATGTTCAAATAGAGAAGGTTAAATATCTGGAAGAAAATATAAAAGCTTTTGATCCTTTGATTGCTGAAAAGGAATTGGATCTTAGGGATGTTGAGGATAAACTTCTCGTTAGGAAAGCTAAGCGTGATGATTTAGAAAAACAATTGCGTAGTCTTGCTATGGAGAGTGAGGCTGCCCAACGAACCATGGATTTTTACAAACCCTATCCTTTCGTCTGGCGCCCTAGCGCTGTTGAACAAACTGTTATTCCAGGATTCGGAATAAACAATTTTAAGGAAATTATTTATAAGGTAGATCGATGTCAAACTTGTCACATTTCCTACCCAGATCCATACTATAAAGATTTTGAGCAACCTCTTAAAACTCACCCTAACCTTGATATACTAATTAAAAAACATCCTCCAAATCGAACAGGATGTACTTGGTGTCACTTGGGTCAAGGTACGGCAACCGCACCTGCCGAGGATGCTCACGGCTCGCATCATGAAATGGATCAAACGGCTGAAATTAATGAGCCGATGAGTCATGGGATTTTCATGCAATCTACCTGTAGAAACTGCCACGCTGGAGTTGTGAATCTAGAAGGGGCCCCTATTTTATCTAAGGGGAAGAGACTCTTTCTTAAGCTTGGTTGCCATGGGTGTCACTTAGCGGATGGTTATAGTGCTGAACGCAAAGTTGGACCAAGATTAAATCGCATTGCATCGAAAGTAGATGCTAGTTGGCTTTATCGATGGGTAAAAAACCCAAAACAATATTTACCAAAAACCAGAATGCCTAACTTTGGTTTTAATGATAAAGATGCTTTTGGAGTTACTGCCTATCTAATTGCATCTTCTGATAAAGACTATACTCTTGCTGAAAAATTCATATTTGGAGATCCTGAGAAAGGTAAAAAACTCTTCAATACTGTAGGTTGCTTAGCTTGTCACGAGATCGAGGGTAACGGAGAGGTGTTTGGCCCAGATCTTAGTCGTATTGCTAGTAAGGTGAACGCCGACTGGGTAACAACATGGCTGAGTGATCCAAAAAGCTACAACCACAAAAGCTTGATGCCTAATCTCAGACTTTCAAAAGGTCAGGCCAATGATATAGCTTCATATCTTATGATGCATGGTGAAAAAAAACTAATTCCTGGTATTAATAAAGCCATCAGTAGTCAAGCTCTGATTGATCATGGTAAAAATGTTGTAAGGACTCGAGGTTGTTATGCTTGCCATGACATTAATGGCATGGAGAAAGAGGGAAGAATTGCTCCTGAACTTTCGTCATTTGGACGAAAAATGACCAGTGAATTGGAATATGGGGATTCGCATATACCTCATACGTGGGAAGCATGGGCTCGAACAAAACTGAAAAAACCTGATTCCTTTCGTACTGAGCGTGTTTTAGATAAAATGCCAAATTTTGGTCTAGCACCTGATGAAATTGATGCCTTAGTTGTTTTATTGAAAGGCTTTAATGGTACAAAAATCCCAGAAGGATATAGAAAAAATTTAACCGAAAAAGAACGGATTCTTGAAATAGGCCGTCGCCTTATTACAAAGTATAATTGTAAGGGATGTCACCACGTTGAAGGTGAGGGTGGCGTTATACAGAAATATATTGAAGCAAAAGCTTTATATCCTCCACCACTTGAATTGGGTGATTATCATGTAGGTGAAAGAATTAAGGGATCGTGGCTTTACTCTTTTCTTAAAAACCCAACCATTGTAAGAAAATGGGTCAAAGTTCGTATGCCCACATTCTCTTTTACGGACAAAGAGGTTCGTGATTTGACAGCGTATTTTGAAGCCATGTCACCCGATGTCAACAAGTATGAAGCCGGTGAAAACACTGTTAAGGCTAGGGATCAAATCGAAACTGGTGTTAGGGCAGTTAATTATATGGAATGCGGGAACTGCCATGATGAAGGGGAAAAGGGTATTGAGTTTAGTATAGCAGGAGATCGATTGCGCCAAAACTGGATACCAAAGTGGTTGAAACACACAAGAGAAATGATTCCTTGGACTAAGATGCCTTCTCATTGGGAGAAGAAGGGTGAAGAGCTTGTCGTTAAGAATAAATATAAGGAACTTAAGAGTATCGGCCCTATTGATGCACAAGTCGATTCTATAAAGAACTATTTAATTTCTTATAATACTGCTGAATACGATGACTCTTTAGCGCTTGGGGAAAGCGAAGAAGATGAGGACGAAGATGAGGACGAAGACGAAGATGAGGACGAAGACGAAGATGAGTAAGAAAGAAGCAATTATATTAATGGATTTATATTGATTCATATAGAGAATAAAGGGTATTATTATAATTAAACATTTTAATTAAGATATATTATGGAACTATCACCTTTAGAAAACTTTCTTCTTATTGCATTAAAACCTGATAATATGCCCATCGCGGCCATGCTCCCGATTGTTGGCTTTGTTTTCTGGATCGCTATTGTGCAGATGGTTAAAAATGACCGTCACATAAAAAGTGGTGAGAAAGAAAAAATCTGGGACGAAATGATTAAATAGTGGGACTTTTCATAATATCTGGTATTGCTT
Organism: Nitrospinaceae bacterium; assembly: GCA_029937635.1. Classification (GTDB taxonomy): domain Bacteria; phylum Nitrospinota; class Nitrospinia; order Nitrospinales; family VA-1; genus Nitromaritima. The sequence continues at coordinate 7,917 of JAPYPM010000056.1, read as the reverse complement.
TTTTTGTAGGTATTATTTTAATAGTCCTATTAAAAAATGCCGCTCCCCCCGCACCTCAAGATCAGTTACGATTTGAGAGTTCTGATGATATTCCAAAATTTCTGATAGATCAGGATTCTTTTGAAGAAAAGTGTGTTGAGTTTCTCTCCAAGTTTAACCTTGAACACAAGCATTCAGTCTGGGCAAACAACAGTGAATTAGAAATAGCAATGATTGATGAGACGCCAGTTGTTGGAGGAGTATACTTGGCTTTATGTATTATAGATCCTCCAAATAAAATGGTGGACTCTATAAAGGTTAAAGGCTTTATCGATACGGTTAAAGGTGAGGGGGCTTCAAGAGGTATCTTTATTACTACAGGTTACTTTGATGAAAAAGCAATTAAACTTATAGAAGAAGAACCTATCGAATTAGTAAATGTTATCAGTTTTGTTTCTTATCTAAAAAAGTTTGATATTTATGATTAATTTTATCCTACCTAATTAGTTTTCGTATAAGCTTATCAGCGTTGCTTCAGGCTATTATTTTCTAGATATTAAATATTTTGTAATTTTAGTAATAATATGAAAATCATTGATATTATCAGACAAGGTAAGCCTGTTTTTTCATTTGAGTTTTTTCCACCTAAGGATATCGATGGCTTTGACAAGTTATTTAAAACAATTGATAATTTAAAATCTTGGAACCCCGCCTTTGTTTCAGTGACTTATGGAGCCGGGGGAAGCACTCGATCAAAAACGATCGACTTGGTTGGCCGTATAAAAAATGACATTGGGCTAGAAAGTATGGCTCATCTAACGTGTGTAGGTAATAGTTCTGATGAAATTTTTAAAACGCTTGAATCTATAAAAAAACAAAATGTAGATAATGTGCTAGCACTTCGAGGAGACCCACCATCAGGAGAAGAAAATTTTATAAAGCCTGCCAATGGATTTGGTTATGCTACAGAATTAGTTCAGTTTGCTCACGAAAATTTTTCTTTTTGTATAGGAGTTGCAGGTTATCCTGAAGGACACCCAGAATCTTTGAATCGTGAAGAAGACTTAATACATCTTAAGAATAAAGTTCTTGCAGGTGCAAGTTTTATAGTTACTCAACTTTTTTTTGATAACCAATATTATATAGATTTTGTTGATAATTTAAGAAAAATCGGAGTAGATGTGCCTGTAATCCCTGGAATTATGCCTATTCTTAATTTAAAGCAAATTAAAAAATTTACAAAAATGTGTGGTGCTAAAATTCCAAAGAATTTGATGGCACGTTTGGAAAAAGTCCAGGGTGACCCAGAGTCTGTTTATAAAATCGGAGTTGATCACGCAACAGATCAGTGTGAAAAATTATTAAAGGAAGGTGCTCCGGGTGTTCATTTTTATACATTGAACCGTTCTAGAGCAACTTTGTCAGTTCTTGAACGTTTGAGGTTTCCAAAATAATTTTTAGATAATAAAAATTTTTCGTGAAAGTTTTTATTCAATTATTTTTTATAATTGGCCATGTTTTATTTTTTGACATGTCTTTTTCTAATACTAATTCAGAAAAAAGTGATATCTCTGAAGATATGAGTGTTATATCTTTGGGTAAATTTCGAATGGGCTGTAATCAGTTTGGCCCCATGCACGGTGCCCCGGAGCATTTTGTTTATCTTAATGAGTTTATGATCGATCGTTTTGAAGTTAGCAATAAAAAATTTGAAGAGATTATTCCTGACCATAAATTACGCCGTAGCAAACTATCAAATTGTGATGAATGTCCGGTTACCAATGTTAGTTGGTATGAGGCAGTCGATTTCTGCTACCTAACAGGTAAAACACTTCCTACTGAAGCTCAGTGGGAAAAAGCTGCCGGAAATGGTGATGGCTGTGCATTCCCATGGGGTTATGATTTTAATCTTAGCAACAAAGAAGGTAGAGGAGGGTTTAAAATGAGAGATAAAACTGCTCCGGTTGGTAGCTACCCACCCAATAAAAATGGAGTTTTTGATATGGGAGGTAATGTCTGGGAATGGGTAAGTGATTGGATGTCTCCAAATTATCAAGTATTAGATAATTTAATAGATCCTAGAGGACCAAATAGTGGAATAATGAAAGTTCGGAGAGGTGGTGCTTACTCAGACAGTATTAAAGCAATGGCAATCGGGTATCGCGATTGGAGCCATCCATCATCACGTTACTTTAGTGATATTGGTTTTAGATGCTCAATTAACGTAAAAGGTAAATCTTTAGATGATTTCTCAATTAAAGATTGATTACATAAATAGGCTTATTGACGAATCCCTTTCGGATGGGGGAGATACAATAGAGCTTAAGGGCAAATTTTTAGGAGATGAAGGAGTTGAAGCCCTAGTAAAATCTTCAAAGCTTAGAAATATTGAAGACTTGGACCTATCAAATAATAGTATTACCTGGCGAGGAGCAGTTCATCTTTTTGGGTGTGATAATTTTAAAAGCCTTAAACGCCTTTATCTAAATGATAATAATATTTCTAATAAAGGTGCGTTTGCTTTAGCTGAGGCTTCTTTCCTGAAAGGTCTTTCAGTTTTAGATATTCATTTTAATAATATCGATACTGTGGGAGGTATTGCTATCGTTAACTGCGCGAACTTTCAAAAATTACAAGTTTTGAATTTTCAAGAAAATCAGGTTGGTGATGATACTTTAATCACCCTTGCAAAAAATCCAAGCTTTGGGAATATCCGAAAATTAAATTTTTACCGAACAGGTCTTACTATTAAATCAATAAAAGTTTTGGCAAAATCAAAAGTTCTACAAAAAGTGAAACACCTTAATATTGGTAGAAACTATCTTCATCCAGACTCTGCAAGGGCGTTGGCTGACACTAAAACATTAGTCAACGTAGAAACTCTGCTTATGATTGAGAATTACTTAGGGGATGATGGTGTGAAAAATATTATGGAATCAGACGCTTTTATTAAACTTAAGACATTTAGAGTTTTATAAAAATAATAAAATCATGCATCCAATACTTGAGCCACTCATTAGCCAACTACCTGTTAGCTCTATTTCTCGAAAACTAGTTGAATCTGGAGGTGAATATACAGTTATTTTAAGTCAATTGGCTAGCGAAGGAAAATGGTGTAAAAGTCCCGAAATAACCGACAAAGACAATAAAACGGGTATTTTTTGTTTAGAGCAAAATGGCTATAGCGAGTGGATTAAAGATGCGGAGGAAGTTGATTTTGTGCGGATGGTTGGTGTGTTGCAATTGCTTTTCGATACATGTTCAGCCTTGAAAGAAGAACAAGAAGAAGAAGACGATTAAGAGTATCGATCGTTAAGCCAGGGTTCAGCTGAGTTTGAATAACCACGTTTTTCCCAGTATCCCAGCTCATCATAATCTCGAAATTCAATTTCACCAATCCACTTAGAACCTTTCCAAGCATAAAGTTGGGGTGTTATCATTCTAACAGGTCCCCCATGCTCATATGTTATTGAAGCCCCTTCCCACTGATAAACTAACAAAACATCGGGTTTCATTGCTTCATTAAGTGGAAGGTTTGTGCTGTAAGCATCGTATGATTTCATATATACAAATTTTGCCGTTGAAAGAACTTCACAGTGATTTGCTATATCTAAAAACCTTACACCTTTCCAGTGATTATCCAAACGACTCCATGATGTAACACAATGAAAGTCAGAAACATCTTCAACTTGGGGTAGAGCCATAAACTCTTCCCACGAGAACATCTTTGGATTTTTAACTAATCCTGAAACTGTCAAAGACCAGTCTTCTTCATCAATCTTTGGTTGAAACCCTAAATCAAGAACGGGCCAGTTTGTAACAATTCTTTGACCAGGAGGTCGTTTTGGGTTCCCATCTCTGTTTAAAGGCCCTTCACCTTGCGGAACCTCATCATCCCAATTTTTTTGTTCTAAAATAGTTTTTCTATACTTAGCAAGTTTTTCTTTTCCTGTAATTCTTTTTTGATTATAGCTTTGTTCCATCGTATTAAATCTCTAAAGTAATTATATATAAATATATGTTTTTAAACGTTATTATAAATTTATTTAAAATTATTTTGGTTTGTTAGCGATTACCACTTTTAGGATTGATATAGGATTTTTTGAGTTGACCGTATGATTTAACTCTTCATATTATATTCAAATATCACGATTATTGATTGTCGTTAAGTCGATTTCAGAAAAAACCGTTAAGTGTATAGAAATAACTACTTCTCAGGAATACCTAACTATGCATTTAAAGATCCTTAGCTACAATTGGCACGAGCCTTATTTATGTTTGCTTTCCAAAATTGGTCATACCTTTTTAATTGTTGAACCAGAAATTTCCGAGGGTAATTACCGGCACTGGGACACAAATATGCGCCCCATTCCCAATAATGTGATTTTGTTATCCGAAGAAGAAGCCATATCTCAATTAGATGAAGGTGATGTGGATCTTGTTATAGCTCATAATATCAAGGATCTTGTAAAAATATATGAATATAGCCTACCTAAAATTATTGTTTTTCACAATAAATTAAATACTGAAATAGAACTAGGTGGAAATATAGTAGATCGCGTTGATTACCTTAACAAATTAAAGCCATTACTTATAAATGTTAAGAAGATTTTTATTTCTGAAAGTAAGCGTAATGATTGGAATATGGACGGAGATGTCATATTACCTGGAATTAATGTAGATGATTATGGTGGGTACACGGGTATTAAGCCGTCAGTATTGAGGGTGGGTAATATGATTAAAGAAAGAGACATTATGATGGGTTTTACCAAAAGTGAGGCTATATTATCAAATATTTCATCTATCACCCTTGGGCAGAATCCAAATATTTTGGGGTCTAGAATATCATCTGGGTTTGATGACTTGCTATGCCATTATAGATCACTACGAGTGTACCTACATACAACGTCAAATGATTACGAAGATGGGTACAATTTATCTTTATTGGAAGCCATGGCAGTTGGTATGCCTATCATTTCCATTGCAAATAAAACCTCACCAATAAACGATGGAATTAATGGATATATATCAAATGATGTTGAATATCTTAAGAGATGTGTAGCTACTTTGCTTGAGGACAGGGATTTAGCAATTTCTTTAGGACAAAGTGCTAGGGAAACTGTTAGAGAAAAATTTTCGCAAACTAAATTCTTGAAACTTTGGTTAAAAAGTATCGAAACAGTAATTATTGACTTTTTAGAGAATTCCTCAAAAGAACTACCAAAGGAGAACATTTCGCTAAAAACTGAACAAGAAGATACATCAATGCCTCAATATTATAAACATGTTCGCGATGATGTCGTGTCATTAGTTCCAAAAGACGCTACTGATATTCTTGAAATAGGGTGTGCTGCTGGTATGACAGGAAGAGAATTAAAGAAAAATTCAGATGTTTATTTTGCTGGTGTTGAAATAGATCATAAGGCAGCTCTAGAGGCAAAAAAAGTATTGGATTGTGTTATTGAGGGAAATGTTGAAACTCTTGATCTACCATTTGAGGAACAGAGATTTGATTGTATTTTATTTGCTGATGTGTTGGAACATCTTGTAGATCCTCTTACGGTTTTAAAAAAAATTAGAAAATTTTTAAAAATGGATGGAACAATAATAGCCAGTATACCGAATGTTCAATACCTAGGGGTTTTAAATCAACTTGTCGAAGGAAATTGGACTTATAAAGATGAAGGTATTTTAGATCGAACTCATTTGAGATTCTTTACTTACCGTGAAATTTTAAAACTATTCGATGAAGCAGGATACAAAATATCAACTGTTAGTGAAACACTTGACCCTCAATACAAAAACATGAATTCTCAAATAGCGGAATTAAATATTGGTCGCATAAAAATTAGAGATCTTTCGGCTGAGGAATTAAAAAAGTTTTTTGTGTACCAGTACAAAATCACAGCAACTTTTAAGAGTGAGGTTAATGATATAAAGAAGAATCCTATGAAGGATATTTTAAAGGAGGGGGAATCTTTAGAATTTGATGGAGCATATGAAGATGCAATTAAAACTTATACTGAGGCAGATATTAGCAATCCTGACTATGCAGAAATTTTAGCTCGGGTAGGGAACTGTTATATGAATTTACAAAATATAGTAAGTGCAGAAAAGTATTATCAAAAAAGTCTTGAAGTTGATACAAAAGGATATATTGCGTCTGTGGGTATTGGCTTATTGGAAGTTCAACTAAATAAATTGGATAACGCAGTTAAGCGATTTTCCAGCATAATCAAAAACTTTCCAGAAAGTGATAAGGCTTATAGTGGACTTGGAATTGCTTACTCCAAGATGAATGAAATTGACAATGCTATGGATGCGTTTAGTCAAGCATTGAAATTAAATATTGAAAACAAGATGGCAATGAGTAGTTTGCTTGAACTATCTTATGATGGCAAACAATTTTACCAGATAGAACAAGCTATGAAACGATATCTCGAAGTTCACCCTAGCAATGAAGATATTCTGCTTGGACTCGCTGGTATATTAGATAAATCAAACCGCTTTATTGAAGTCCACGATACTCTTTCCCTTATTTTGGAATTAAACCCAAATCACATAGATGCAAAAATTATGCTTAGAAAAATAGATGAAAACGAGAAAACAACTTCAAGTATTAACCCAATAAACGAAATAACAACTGAAGAACCATCAAATATTAATATCGATCAACTTGCTGAACTTATTGAAAACGAGGAAACACTTTTAGTTGAATTTTATGATTGTTTTTCTAAATCTTACCCCTCAGATATGTCAAAGGCTAATTCTTTGGTGGCCGAAGTTTTTATGGATGACAAGAAAGAAAAAGTTTACTAAAAAATAATAGGATAAATTTTGGAATTATTTAAAAAAAACTTGGAACTATTGCGGGTTTCACAACCATCTTTGGCCGCTAGAGTTGAGCGAGAGCCAAAGCAAAATGTTGTTAGAGTTTTACTGGCCAAAGATGGAAATCTTATACCTCAAATAGGGTCAGTTTCACTACATAGCAATTATTATCCACTAAAAGAAGCTACAGATGGATTGTCAGACTATGTTTTAAACGACAATGTAATGCCTGTAATTTATGGTCTTGGGTTTGGATATCATGTGTTGGAGATATTAAAGAGGTGTCAAAACTCTGAGGTCTTGGTAATTGAGCCGATGATGTCTGTTTTTCAGGCTTTTTTGGAATCTGTTGATTTAGAACCATTTATCCCGAATACAAAATTTTGCATTTCTACTCCACCACCAAAAATAGTCTCCTCTAATAAAATAGATAATTGGAAAAAATATGAACATCAGCCATCAAAGCGTTTGTCTTATGATTACTTCCTGAGACTTGATAAAGCAATAGAAACGTCTACTTATTTAAATGTTAACCGCCTAAAAATACTAGTGATAAATCCTTATTATGGTGGATCACTACCTACAGCAAAATATTGCAAACAAGCACTTAACGATATAGGACATGACGTAGATTCGGTCGAATGTGATAAGTTTGCTGAGGGATTTTTTTCTATAAAAAACACAACTCGAAATAAAGTAAACGAAGAAGCATTATCTAATCAATTTTCGCATTTCATGGGTCAGCTTATTGCAGCAAAAGCTGCTGATTACAAGCCTGATTTGATTCTTGCGCTTGCTCAGGCACCTATGACTCCCGAAACAATTAAAAATTTAAAACTACTAAATATTCCGATTGCTTTCTGGTTTGTTGAAGACTTTCGGACGCTTTCATATTGGAAAGAAATTGCATCCTGTTATGACTATTTTTTTACTATCCAGAGGGGGGATTTTTTTAAGGAGTTATCGTCTCTTGGTAAAAATAATTTTTATTATCTACCACAAGGCTGTTACCCAGAAGTTCATAAAGAAATTAACTTGTCGCAAACTGATATAGATCAGTATAAAGCTGATTTATCATTCATGGGTTCCGGATACTATAACCGAGTT
>JAPYPM010000055.1 GCA_029937635.1 Nitrospinaceae bacterium | reverse complement strand
CCTTACACCTTTTCCTGGCTCAGAAGACCATAAAAAATTACACACTGCCGGAATTGAGATGGATAAAGATTTAAATATGTATGATGCAAATCATCCAGTAACTGCCCACCCTAAAATGTCAAAGGAAAATTGGAAAGAAGTTTTTCATAAAGCCTGGGAAGCTTACTACACGTATGAACATACCGAAACACTATTAAAACGAGGGATGGTTACCGGAACAAGTCCAAGCAAGACAATAGGTTTAATTACCTGGTTTAAGGGGTGTACCTACATCGAAAAAGTCCATCCTCTTGAAGGTGGATTTTTTCGCCGAAAATCACGAAAAGAACGACGCCCTACTTTACCAATTGAATCGCCTTTTATTTTTTACCCAAAATATTTTTATGAAATAATTTGGAAGCATTTTTCCTGGTCCTTGCTTGTCATAAGAATGCGCCTGATTCGCAAAAGAATTTACAACGATTCGAAAAATCGGGAGTACATGGATTTGGCTTTAGAGACTATGATCGAAAACGAAACCGAAACACTTGAACTTTTCCAAACTGAAGCCGCCAAGAAATTTGTCAAAAAACGTCATCGATTCGAACAAATGCGGCTAAGTGGAACTCCTGTCTCATAAAGTGCTTGACTCTAAATTAAGTCTCAATGAATTAATAAAACTATGAAGCAATTGGGATGTTAAAACAGGTTGGTACGTTTCTAAAGCTGAATAGTTTTTCAATAAATCCCCCCCTAAAATACCTGAACCGTAATCAAATATCATTTCATGGGGTTGATATATTCGGGCAACTTTTTATACACATCTGATAATTGCTTTGATATCGTGGCAAAGTTGTGGGTATTTCAGATGAAAATCTAACCAGTTTGTTTGAGTATCTAAGGGATGCAATGATACTAATTTATAAGGTTGAAATGGATAATTAGTAGACATACATGATTAATATTCAGTATTTTAAGACCATTTTAAAACATCAAAATTCAGTTTATCCAGTTCTGACAATGATTAAATACTAGTATGTCAATTTAAAAAAATGATAGTAAAAAACTAGTAAAGTCTATAAATTTTTAGGGACTATTTTAAATCGTAAAGTAAACTCTAGAGTACTTAAAAGTTGTAAGAATTTTTTAGTTTTCGATTAATACAAACCCGAATTTAATTTTCAAATTATTTTATTAGCCAGTGTGGTGAAATTGGTAGACACGCACGTTTCAGGGACGTGTTCCTTTACGGGAGTGGGAGTTCGACTCTCCCCACTGGCATATATTATTTTTAGTTAAATTTTTTTATTTTCAATTATAAGAAATGATAAAAGTATTTACTCGGTAAACACTCATATTTCAACCCATAGCCAATCCTGTTTACAAATTCTTTATAATCATAATAAATTTTTCCCGGTATGTTCTATGTCTTTCACAAGAGATATCATCAGAGTAGTTTTAAAATATTTTCATAGATAGTTTTAGAAATATGGAACATTTGTGGTGGAGCTACCATTAACCCAATCATTCCAAGTCTTTCATCAAGTGTTCCTACTAGTTCATAATCCTTTGGTAATCCCATAATTCTCATCGCTTCATAAGTTGTGAATCCTCTATCAAGTTCAGGGTGAAGGTGACTAAAAAATGTAGTTTCTAATCCTTTTTCTAATAAACAAGGTGAAGGCTCATCCCAAGGAACTCTTCTAGTTTGAAATAAACTACCATTTGGACTAACATCACCCACACTTTGATATGCTATAGGATTCTTAGGAAGTTTCTTAACAAGGTCATATTTACTTTGAGACTTTAAAACATCTTCAAGTATCCTACTTTCATCCATATTTTTTTTATCTTTAAGTAAATAAAATATAGCATCTCGTAATGTATATGTATCAATTAATGGTTCTGGAAAAACCCTAGAATTGAATGTAGGAAAAATCAACCCAGTAATTTGATGTCAAAGTTTTTCTAATACATCATCTCTAATAGATATTATAAAAACTCTTTCACGTTTTTGTGGGACACCATAATCAAAGGAATTAAATACTTTATAGATTGTTTGATAACCATTTCCTTGAAACCCATTAAGCATTTTTTCAAAATGTCTTTTAACTGGGGCCATAGTTAAACCTTTAACATTTTCACAAACGATTACTTTGGGCTGAATTATTTTTGCTATGTTAATGAAGTCAAAAGTTAAATCTTCAATATTAGCTTGAAGCTTTCCATAAACAGTTTTGGTTTTGTTCCAACCTTTTTGTTTTAGGCCCGACATAGAAAATGGTGGGCATGGAGGAGAACCATCGAGAATATCTAATTCTCTTGGTTTCATTCCGGTCTTTGTATGAATTTTATTTCCAGTTAAATTTCTAATGTCAGAACAAATGTGTGGTGTATTTGGATAATTGTGTAGATAATTTTTAATACAGGTCTCTTGAAAGTTACACACTAATCTGATGTTACCACCAGACATTTTATACCCTGTTGAACTTCCTCGTCATTTTCTAAAACTAGTTTTACCTCTTATTGAAAATCGTGATTCAAGTTCGGATTGTTTATCTTTCCATATATTTACTATTTATACATCTACATAACGTTTAAGAGAGTTGAAATGTTGCAATATAAATTATTATAAAAAAATATTTTTATGTATTATAATTTAAAAAATTTACATGATTCAGATTTCTGTGAAGGTAAACTTGTGAAAGTTAGATTCTTCTCTTAATTAACAATTTTTTAATAAATTAGAAATTGGAATTTTTGAAAAATTAGAAAACGAATTATATTAATTAGTAACGTTACCCAAATATATTTCCTTACAAAGGTATTGATTCCATCATGGAATTAAGGGGTCACATTGAAGATCTGCCTCACAATTAACTCTTCACCTTGGTCGAGGTTTAAAGGTGGTGGACAACTTGCAGTACATCATCTAGCATGTGCTCTTTTTTCAAAGGGTCACCAAGTACATGTCCTTTATTCTAAATATCCTCACGAATATTTTAATATAGAGGTCCCATATAAGATTCATTGGGTAAACCATCATGATTTTGCTACTGTTAATTTGAATATTTTTTCCTTCTCTAGGATTTTAGGTCCACTCGCAGAAAAAGAAAAATTTGATGTTATACATGGGAATGCTGAAGAAAGTTATTGGACTGGAAAAATCTCAAAAAAAAATAAATCTACCTACGTTTTCACCTCACATACTCCCAATATACCAACTACGGGAATGCTCAAAGGAATAAATAGGCCGGTTCGATTCTTAAAAAGCATTAACACCTATTTTTTAAGATCTGCGATCATTGAGGCGGATCATGTTGTCGCTTTTAGCAAATTCTCCGGGGATCTTATTATAAAAGGGGTTGGGGATACTTGTGCCAATAAACTGAAAATAATTCCTCCAGGAGTTGAAAGTTCTTGGTTTGAAGTGGAGAGAAAACCATCTTCCAACTCGGCGCTTTTATATTGGGGTCGACTAGAAGATGAAAAAGGTCTTCCAGAGCTTTTTCATGCTTTAGAAGTAGTTTCTAAAATAATTAAAGATATAAACCTGACAATAGTGGGTGAAGGGAACCGACTAATGGATTATAAATCTTTGATTGCTGATCTTTCTTTGACAGATCGAGTCCAATTTACGGGCTGGTTAAGCAGTAGTAAAATACAAAGCTTAAGTGCGCAAAGTAGTTTAGGACTGTTCCCCTCCAGAGTCGAAAGCTTTGGATTATCTGTGGTTGAAGCAATGGCTGCTGGATTGCCAGTTATTGCCGCGAGTGGTGGGGCGTTACAAGAAAATGTAGAGGAAGGGGTGACAGGAACATTGGTACCCATTAATAACGCAGGGGCACTTGCAAAAGCAATTATTTCTACTTTAGAAAACTTAAAACACACAGAATCCATGGCAAGAGATGCAAAAAAAAGGGTTCAACATAAATTTAACTGGGATAAGGCTGCAAACAAAATGGTAGATTTGTATAATTTATCTAACCGTATGTAAGTGTGTGATATGTTTTACTTCCTTTAGAAATTAAACTCAATATCCGTTAAGATTAATAACCTAGGAATTATCTATGAATGAAAACGCTACATTAGAAAAAGAAAATATTGGAATCAATGCGATCCCTTTGGTTTCTTCTGGTCAACATAAAAATTCAAGTCCATGTGGCAATATATTAAAAAAATGGATTAAGAAGATGCCCTATTTTCATGCCATAGATTATTTTAGACGTAAAATCTACGATACATCCCTTTTCGATAGTTCGATCCAGCCTCTGGCAAAAACTTTGGAAGAGTGGCCTGGTGCACTATTGATAGACACCACCAATCGTTGCAACGCGAAATGCGTCTGGTGTCCGAATCCTGATCTCACCAATGTTGGTGCCATGGATATGGTTTTGTATCGTAAAATTATAGATGATTATGGACCACGAGGTGGTGTTCTGACATTTGGAACATTCGGTGAGCCATTGATGGATAAACATATAAAGGCACGTATCGAATATCTGCAACGGTATCCTAAAATCCATAAAAAAGAACTCTTAACGAACGGATTTTTTCTAAATGAAAATATTATTCCAGTAATTTTAGACAATGGAGTAGGGGTAGATATAAGTCTTGATGAACTTGATAAGAAGACTTTTGAAGATGTAAAAAAAATGAGTTTCGATGTGGTGCGTAATAATATAGTGACCTTCCTTGAGATGAACAGTCAGGCTAAACAATCAGTTCCTGTTAATATTCGGATTAAGACAATGAAAACAGTTGAAGAAACTATGAAGCAGGAATTATTTAAAATTATTACTTCATACGACTGTTCTGTGGTGATGAATACTATCGACGATAATATCATTTCAAATTGGGCTGGGAAGCTTGATAAAGAATCTTTTTTTCAGGAGCATGAAATTTCCAAAACTAGTAAAACCCAATTCACGCATAAACGATTTAATCAGACAAACATTGCTCCGTGCACACAGTTGTGGAAATGGATGGTTATTTACTGGGATGGTAGTGTGGTTCTGTGCTGCGCTGATATGTTTTCTCAAACAATTGTGGGTGATTTGAAATCAAATTCCATCAGCGAAATATGGAATGGTCCAAATATGAAAAGTTATCGAAACCAGATGGTAGGAAGGAAGAGATTTGAAGTTCCTCTTTGTCAGGATTGCGACATTCATTTAAGTTGGCATAATTTAAAAGAATATTATGATAAGAATGGTACTTTCCGTAGAGATCGAAAATTCATCATGGGTTAGTAACATTTGAATTTGGGTTGTGAGTAGTCATATTTATAGAAGGACATCGCTACTCCATATTAAGTAGTTTTATAGAATATTTTCTCTCCAGCAAAATCCGATAGGTAATACCCTTGGCTTTTTCCGAATATAAATTTTCTCAACCTCCCCAATTAGATATTTCAATAATTATAGTAAGCTTTAATACTCGCGAAATTATTATGTGTTGTTTAGAGTCGATACAAAAACAAACAAAGGGGGTCTCTTATGAAGTTATAGTAGTAGATAACGCTTCAGAAGATAGGACAGCCGAGACAGTGTCTAAAAAATTTAAAAATATAAAGGTTATCGCTAATAAAGAAAACCGTGGTTTTTCGGCAGCGAATAATCAGGGAATTCTCATATCAAAAGGTAAGAAAATTGCCTTTCTAAATCCAGACACTTCCTTAACTGAAAACAGTTTTGAGAAAATATTAAAGTATATGAAGGAACACCCAAAATTTTCAATTCTAGGCTCCGGTATAGTTGATAAAAATAACAAACCCTGCCCTGTTAGACTGTGGGAAGACACTCCACAGAGTGCCGCATTGAAAATTTTAAACATTTATGAGCCATCTAGTGAATTAAAAAGAATGGGGAAAATGGAGGCGAAGGAAGTCCAGGTAATTTCTGGTTGCTGTTTTGTTGTGGTAAGAAAATTGATCGAAACAGTGGGTTTGATGGACGAAAATTATTTTTTATACAATGAAGAAGACGATTTTTGTCGAAGAGCACGCATTAAAGGAATGAGAATTTGTTTCTATCCGGAAACGTCTGTTCGGCATTTACATGGGAAAAGCACACATCAAGAAGCCTACAGAGAGAAGGTTATATTTGAGACATATAGAAGTAACTTATATTTTTATTCTAAATATTACTCTAGACCATGGAGTTTAATATTAAGAATTTTATATAAGCTAACTTTTGCCATAGGGCTTATACGATCAATAATTAAATATTTAGCGGGCAGAGCGACAGCTGACGATTCTATTCAGTTAAAACTTCGTCTACTATTGATGACCTCTAAAAAAACCGGCCCTTCTAGTTAAGAAGCCTAAAGGCCTCTTTTAAATTATTCTTAGGGTATAATCATGCAGGTAAACTAAGAGGATCTTAAAAAAATTACTTAAGATTGTTTTTTCAAAAAAAATAATAAGAAAAGAAAGAAACCATGTTTCCATGTGAGTAAAAACTATTTTTCAAAGAAAATTTCTGGAAAGAATTGAGAGAGTAGTCAGAAATCAATTTGATCAGGAATGCTATTTTTTCTTAAAATAATTGCCAGCATTTGCTTGTCGTAAATGAGTAAGGCTAAATCAGTTAGTCCATCGTCATTAAAGTCTTCCCCAACCATAGCTCTTGCGTTGGCTCCCACAGGATAGTTAAAGTGAGGGAAAATAAAGGTTCCATCTCCTCGACCTTCCAAGATAGAAATAGATGTGTCTCTTCTATTAGCTACTGCAAGATCTGGAACATTGTCACCAGTAAAATCTCCAGGGACAATGTATTCTGGACCTTTCTCGGCAGCAGCATCTTCAAGAGAAATGAAGCCGTTACCTCCACTATTATTAAGAAAGATTTTAATTACATCGTTCATTGTGCTTGAAGTAATCAAATCATCTCTACCATCATTGTTGATATCATACTGTGTGATAAAAGCGGACTGTTTTCCGCCTAATACTTTAACTGGGGCTTTAAAGGTGCCGTCTCCATTTCCATGGAACAGACGAATAAAATTTACATGAATACCGTTAAATGCAATCGCTATATCTAAGTTCTTATCCTTATCAAAATCTCCAACAGTCATATAAGCAGGCGTTCCGGATGCATTATATACGTCGCCCATTTTAAAATTACCATCACCTATACCAAGAAGAATAACTAATTTATCAAACCGAAGCGTAATAGCTAAATCGAGTTTGTCATCGTTATTAAAATCACCAACTGATACAGCAATAGGAAGACGCCCTACTTTAGTAGTGGATTTTTTTTTAAAGATTCCATCTTTTTGTCCAATTATGATAGACACATTACCATCTCCATAATTACTGACTGCAATATCTGGAATGTCGTCTCCATTAAAATCACCTACTTCAAAAGCCAAAGGTTCTCGCCCAGTGTTCATGGTGAAAGGTGATTTAAACGTACCATCACCAATCGCTTCAAAATAACTCAAGGTATTACTGCCGGCATTGGATACAAGAATATCGGGAAAGCCATCTAGATTCATGTCGCGAGCTCTTAGTTCGTCAGGTTTTTTGCCTACCTTATATATAGTTGGTAAAGAAAATAAGTCGGGCGCAGGTTCACTCTGAACACAAGAGGAAAAAAAAAGAGCTATAGTAAACCCAATAAATAATTTGAGGGAAAAAAGATATCTTTTTGAAGAAGCTATATGACTAGTAAGTATATGAAGCATGAATTCTTTATACCCTATGCTTTAAAAAGTGTAAAGCTTGACAGATAGATTGATGAAACTTGACTCTTAAGAGTCGAGTGTTAAAATTTTTAACAATTTTTAAGCACTTAAGTCTAGATCGTATGACCTTTCCTAATAATTTAGCTAGAACTATTATTTTCTTATTTTTAACTTTAATGCTTTCTGGGTGCCAAGTTTTAAAAAACCTGGATATTTTACAATACAATCAGCTAGGGGTTTACCATACAGTTCATAAAGGACAGACACTTTATTTAATTGCTCGTGAATATGAAGTTAGAGTCGACCGGTTGAAGCGAATCAATGGTATTTACGATCCAAGTAAGCTTCAAATAGGGGCGCGATTATGGATTCCAGGAGCGTTGCAGGTCTTAAATATAGATACTAGTATAAAGAAACAGACGTTAGCAAAAAATAAAAACCCGAAAAAAAAAATATTAAAGAAAAAAAAAATACTAAAGAAAGATATCAAAACGATAAAAGGGTTTTTAATTTGGCCACTTAAAGGGCAATTAACATCCAAGTTTGGTAATCGAAGTGGAAGGCATCATGATGGAATAGATATCGGTGCTCGTAAAGGAACAACAATAGTTGCAGCGGCAGGAGGAAAAGTTATGTTTAGTGGCTGGGGTCCTACAGGATATGGTCTTATGTTAATAATTAAACATAAGGTTAATTTGACTACGGTTTATGCTCACAATGCACACATTCATGTACATAAAAATCAGATAGTCAAACAAGGACAGAGGATAGCATCTGTTGGTAGTACAGGGAGATCTACAGGTCCGCATTTACACTTTGAAGTCAGAAATGATTCTCATCCGATCAACCCTCTAAACTATCTACCAAAAAAATAAACATTTAATCTGTTTACGTGACAGGTTCTTACTCTTTTATAATGTCAATGAAGTAAATATTTTTTGAATACTTACAAATCTTAAGAGGCAAACTATGGAAACGTTGAAATCTGTTATTCGGGACATTCCTGACTTCCCAAAAGAAGGTATTATTTTTAAAGACATTACTCCGCTTCTCTCTAACCCTGTTGCCTTTAAACAAGTCATAGATACTTTGAGAGATAGGTATAAGAATAATAGGGTAGATCAAGTTGTGGGAGTAGAGGCACGAGGTTTTATTTTTGCTTCTGCACTGGCATACGCACTAGGCTGTGGAGTAGTGATGGTAAGAAAACCAGGTAAGCTTCCCTATAAAACATTTCAGAAAAAATACAGTCTTGAATATGGTGAAGATAGTGTAGAGATTCATCAGGATGCTTTGAAAAAAGGACAAAATGTTATCATTATAGACGATGTCCTTGCGACTGGAGGCACGCTTAATGCTTGCATCGAGCTAATAAATAAAAATTTTGAAGTTGAATTAATCGAGGTCGGTTTTCTTATAGAGCTTGATTTTTTAAAAGGGCGTGAGAACCTCGGGAAGGTACCTATATATTCAATGATGCACTTCTAGTAAGGAATTTTAGATTATTATAATTAGATAGCTGTCAATTTAGTAGTTTGGGCGGGTTCAATTGTTTTGATATAAAGTTCGTTTGCCAAGGCATTAACCAGTTGACGGGTATCTTCCAGATAATCAGGAGAAATGATCAGTTCTATTATGCTTTGTTCTGAATTCACTGTTCTTACAATAGCAAGGTTGTCATATGCCTCAAAGGTACTAACAATATATGCGATGTCTCTTTTTTCGACTTCTAGAAGCCATTGGATCGAGTCTGCGTGAACCATAGTAGTTGGGCGAGTTATTTAAGCATTAACATTATTATGGAAACCGCAGCTGGAGTAATACCTGAGATACGGGACGCTTGTCCTAGTGTTGTCGGGCGTATATTCTCAAGTTTTTGAACAACCTCACAAGATAGACCCGATATACTTTCATAGTTAAAGTCGATGGGGATTCGGTAGTTTTCTAGTTTTTTTTGTTTGGATACAACCTGGTTTTGTCTTTGAATGAATCCTTCGTACTTAACTTGAATCTCTACCTGCTCTCCTGCAAGTTTTGATAAAGAGGCTCCATTGAATGTTTCTATGATTTGGCTGTAAGTTACTTCAGGACGCTTTAATAATCCAGCGAGAGTGGTAGGAGTTTTTAAACTTTTAACACCCAGTTGAGAGACCAGTTCTTTTCCTTGTTCATTTGGAACAACTTTGGTTGTATTAAGTCGCTTAATTTCTTTTTCTACTGTTTCTTTTTTTAGAAGGCAAAAGTCATACGTTGCATTTGAGACTAGACCGAGTTGATGACCTTTTCCCATAAGCCTTGTGTCAGCATTGTCTTGTCTAAGAAGCAAGCGGTTTTCAGCACGCGATGTGAACATACGGTAGGGTTCCTCGGTTCCTTTGGTCACTAGATCATCAATCATTACTCCGATATAGCTTTCCATACGGCTTAAAGTAAAAGGTGCGCGGCCGAGAGAGCTTAAAGCGGCGTTTATACCCGCTATCAGTCCTTGGCCTGCAGCTTCCTCATAACCCGAGGTTCCATTGATCTGTCCGGCGTGGAAGAGCCCTTTTATTTTTTTAGTTTCTAATGTAGATAAAAGCTGTGTTGGTGGTACAAAATCGTATTCAATCGCATAACCTGGAGCGACGATATCGGCATTTTCAAGTCCGGGAATAGTGCGTACTAATTTCCATTGCACTTCTTCAGCTAAACTGGTGGAAATACCATTTGGGTAGATCCAGTCTGTGTTTAGTCCTTCTGGCTCAAGAAAAACATGGTGTGAAATCCGATCGGGGAACTTTACAACTTTATCTTCGATAGAAGGGCAATAGCGAGGTCCAACTCCTTCAATAAAACCACTATAAAGAGGTGAAAGGTGCATGTTTCTGCTAATAACATCTGCTGTGCGAGCATTTGTATATGTTATGTGGCAGGGTACCTGAGGCTGGCTTATTTTAGTGGTTGAAAATGAAAATGGTTTTGGATCAAAATCTCCTTGCTGTATTTCACATTGAGAAAAATCGATAGATTTGCTAAGTAATCGTGGAGGAGTGCCTGTTTTTAAACGGCCAAGTTCGAATCCCTGGTCCAGAAATGATTGCGAAAGTTTGTTCGAAGGTTTTTCACCTACACGCCCAGCAGGCCAATTTTTCATTCCAAGGTGGATACGTCCGTTTAAAAAAGTCCCTGTAGTGATGACTATAGATCTAGAATTTAGCTCAAGCCCAGAGCTAGTTCTTAAACCTTTGACCGAACCTTTATCAAAAAATAATTCATCTACTTCATCACATATTAAGCTGAGGTGGTCTTGGGATTCAAGGACTCGACGCATTTCTTTTTTATAGAGATGTTTGTCTGCTTGAGCTCGGTACCCTTGAACAGCTGGTCCTTTTGAAGAATTGAGGACGCGAAACTGGATACCTGTTTTATCAGTACAGCGTGCCATTTGCCCACCAAGCGCATCAATTTCACGTACAATATGCCCTTTGCCTATTCCACCAATTGCTGGGTTACAGGGCATAAGCGCTATTTTTTCGAGGTCAAGGGTGACAAGGGCGGTGTGTACTCCCATCCGAGCAGAAGCAAGAGCGGCTTCACATCCTGCATGCCCACCACCGATAACGATTACACCGTAAGATTTCATAAAATATTTCTAACGTTTGGATCTGTAATTTATATTTTTTTATTTTACACTAAAGCACAAATAAGAAAACGTAGAATAGTACCATAAAAACAGGACTATATTGCTAGGGGGCCAACATTCACCTATTTCCATAGAATAGATAGGAGTGGTAAATTTTAAGAATTATGAGCGCATAGGTAGGTGATAAAGGAATGTAGTGTTTTTAACTATTTTTTGTGGTAGTGTTCTCTTATCCAAAACTATATTTTCCTGCCTTCATAGAACTATTTTTATTCCTTTGACAACTTTTAAGCATGAATAATCAGGTGCACCCTGAAGAGCGAATTGTTATCACGGGCATCGGGCTTACTGCTCCAAATGGAAATAATCTCAAAGAGTTTCGTGAGAACTTGCTAGCGGGGAAGTCTGGCGTGCAGAAATTTGAGACTCGGTATGTAGGTGAGGTGCTTGCCGGAATCTGTGATTTCAATGTCTTGAAGTATCAG